>USOK01000017.1 GCA_900556295.1 uncultured bacterium
ATTTGAAATTGATGAGTTAGCACAACAATATGAAACTCCGGATTTTATAAAGGATGATCCGGTACAATTTCCGCGCAGATTTAACCAAAGTAAAGAGGACTGCGAAATTGCAGGATTTATTGCTTCCTTGTTGGCTTATGGAAATAGAAAAGTTTTTATAAAAAAACTCAATGAATTATTTGAAATAGCTCAAAATGAACCGTATAATTTTATTTTGAATTTTGAACCGAAAATTTTGAAAAGTTTTAATTATCGTTTTGGTACAACGTCAGATTTTGTAGAAATATTTTCTGCAATGCGTAAGTTGTATGAAAAAGATGGCGGGCTGGAAAAATTGTTCAAATACGGTTATGATAATCAACTTGATGGTAAAAATCATATTAATTTTATACCAATTGTTGATTATTTTTATTCGCAATTTAGTGATAAAGCCAGACAAGGCGCTTATTTTATGATTCCAAATCCTAAAAAAGGGGGAGCGATGAAGCGTATGTGTATGTTTTTGCGCTGGATGATTAGAAAAAGCTCTGTTGACTTAGGAATTTGGCATTTTATGAAACCGTCAGAACTCCTAATACCTTTAGATACACATGTTGCAAGACTTTCTCGAGAAATGGGTATTTTAACAAGAAAATCAAACGACTTTAAAGCCGTTCTGGAAATAACTGAAAATCTTCGTAAATTTGACTCACATGATCCGATAAAATATGACTTTGCTATGTTTGGTTATGGAGTGAATAACAAGTGAAACGTGAAAAGTGAGAAGTGAAAAGACCATTTCATTAGTGAGTGGTGAATGGTGAGTAGTGAGCAGACTGTTTAAAAAAGAAGTAGGGCGGGATACCCATCCCGCCAACGTTATTTCAGACAATGATACTTCAATCAGCATTGACAGATTCTGAATAAGACGAAAATATACGCTGGACGCTAGATTTTCTGTCTTTTTAGAATGACGGGAATTGCGACTATTTAATAAAATAACTAAACCGTAATTTCATTTTTCAATTGCCCAAGCGAACAGTTCACCTGCTTTTCGGTTGTAATCTCTGCCGTCATCTTTTGCAAAAAGATTTTCATAATGGCTGTTTGTACTTCCGTCAAGTGAAAATGATGGGTTTGTCATCATTAATTGATGAGTTGTAATTCCGTGTTTTAGCGGAAACAAGTCATCCATTTGCATAAAACTAGGAAGTTTGTCACTTGCATAATTATAGGCAAAAAGTGCGCTGTTTATTCGGTTTAGTTTTTGCTCGTAAGAAAGTCCTCCTTCGTTATTGTCATTTGTGACCTCAACTCCGACTGCAAAATCTCTTTGGTATTTTAATTTTTCAGACAAATTTTTAACCGTATTAAAATCATCTCCTGTTATAAAATCAGTTCCGGCATTCAAACCCATCAGGCGGTATCTTTCAAAATCGTCAGAACTTTTTTCACCAACAAAACTAATATCTGTTTTGCCAGAACGAGCTCTGATTTCATACAAAATATACTGCATTTGATGATAATTCGGGAGTGCACCGACACCTGTATAATTCGTCATATCATAACCGCCGATGTGTTTTGCAGAGTCAATGAACATACATTCAAAACCTAAATTCATTAGTTTTACACATTCATTTATGTATATTTCAACGTGTTCAGAATTATGCCAGCTAAAAATTTCGTCATCCTGATTAGGTTTGGCAATTTTTATCTGATCCGCAGAAATTACATTGCGAAAACCAGCCTTTATTCCCCTAAAATGTGCCAAATCTACAAATGCTTTTAATTGTTCTTTTGGCGAAATTTTATCAACAATTGAGTAATCTATTATATTATCGCTATAGTTCGTATTCAGCCTTATTGCATATAGCGAATTCTCTTCGTACAAACCTTTTTCGTAAGCGTCACCATAAATATTTTGCCAAATTTGCGATAAAATTACACAATTTGCAAAACTTTTTGCAGATGGTGGAATTGCAGGTAAAAGCTTTATACAGTTCAGAATTCCGTTGCAAGTACAGCCATTATCCATAACAGCAATTGCTCTATTGTTGATTTCGATGTAATTTGCATGCCTCCCCCATTTGTCACCATAGTTCGGTGTTGCAATATTGTTTGGAAAATTTTTATAAAAATTACCGCTTTCTGATAGAGTTACAATAATTTCTATTGCTTTTTTTAGGGGAAGTTTAAGCAAATCTGCAGGAACGATATTCGCAAGCCAACGTTTGTTATACGCACTACTAATCCCGTGGAATGCAATATAATTGCTGAAATTGTCTTTTTTAAGCTCTGTTGTTTCGCCAATAGCTTTCAATAATTTGTTAACACAATTCATAAACAAGTTATAAATAAACTTAATAAAAAATTCATTATCTAAGGTGGTAATAAAAAATTTTTTGGTGCTAAAATTAATGTAGTAGTTATAAGAAGGAGAATAGTTATGATTAATGAAAAATTGGAAAAAGCTTTTAATTATCAAATCAATAGAGAATTATATTCTGAATATTTGTATTTATCAATGCAAGCATATTTTGAAAGATTGAATTTGAAAGGTTTTGTAAACTGGATGACAGTACAAGTTCAAGAAGAACATGCACATGCAATGGGAATGTTCAATTATTTGTGCCAAAGAGGTGGAAAAATTGAACTTGAAGCAATTGAAAAACCTGAAATTGATTGGAATTCACCTTTAGAAGTTTTTGAACATATTTTAACTCACGAAGAACTAGTTACATCATTGATTAACCAATTGATGGATGTAGCAGAAGAAACAAAAGACCGTGCAGCAATTTCGTTTTTAAACTGGTATTTGAAAGAACAAGTTGAAGAAGAAGATAATGTTGGCAATGTGTTAGCAACATTAAGATTAATCGGAGATGACAAGAAAGCATTGTTAATGCTTGATAAAGACCTTGCTACGAGAACATTTGTAGCTCCTGTAATCGGCTAGGTTGAATTCAAACAAATATTATTAGAAATTTTGAAATAGAGTTGAAATAAATTCTGAAAAGGCAGAAAATCTATGCTAAACGCTAAATTTTCTGTCTTTTCAGAATGACATAGATTGATGCTACTTATGATATCATTCTGGTTTACTATTGGTGTTTTCTTATTTAATCTCTAAATACTTGTAGACAATGACGGGGCGATGTTGATAAATTGGCGGACTAAATCGCGATCCCAAAGTTTGCCGGCTCCGTCTTTCAAGATTTCGCAAGCCTTTTCAACACTCATTCCTTTTCTGTAAGGTCTGTCAGAAATTAATGCGTGATAAGTATCTGCAACGGCAACAATTCTTGCCTCAAGTGGAATTTCATCACCTTTCAAATGCTCAGGATAACCACTTCCGTCAACGTGTTCGTGATGATATTTTACAATCGGGATTAAGTCGTGCAAGGCCTCGTTTGGCGCAAGAACTTTTTCAGCACCGATTACAGGGTGTTGTTTCATGATTTTCCATTCGTCATCTTCTAATTTTCCTGGTTTTTTCAATACATTTTCAGGAATACCAATTTTGCCAACATCGTGAAGCAATGCGCCTAATTTAATTCTCTGAACTTCATCTTCAGGAAGATTTATTGCACGAGCAAGGGCTTCTGAATATCTTGAAACAGAAGTCGAATGACCTTTTGTATACGGGTCTTTTGCATCAATTGCACTCGCAAGAGAGTTTGCAAGTTCCATCAAATGGTTCTGAGAAACAATTTGTTCATTGTTGAATTTATGGACAAGTTCTTCTTCAAAGTTTACACCTAATTGAGAATGGCGTTTTGCAATAACTTCTGCATAAGAATGCAATGCGTCATCGTCCCAGAAATTGAAATCTGATGAACTTACAATTGCAGACATACCTTCTTTATAACCTTTAGCCTGTGAAATATACATTGCTTGTTCTGCAAGGATAAGAAGTTTTTCTTGATCACGACTGCATTCAGGATAAGTTGCAATACCAACGGAAACCTTTACAGGTCCAACGTCATCAACAAAACAACAAGATAAACAATAAGTAATATATTCTGCCAAATACTTAGCGTCCGGAGTGTTCGTGTCAGGCAAAATAATCGCAATTTCACCGCCGTAACGTCCTGCTTTATCGTTGCTTCTTATATTTTGTTTAACTTTTTCAGCCAAAAGCTTGATAACTTCGTCGCCTTTTGCGTGTCCAAGTTCTCTGTTGATTTTAGAAATATTGTTTACATCAAGCATAATGATTGATAAATTTGAATCGTTTTCTTCTGCTCGTCTAAGTTCTGCAGACAATACTTCTTGGAAACCTCTGTGAGTATACAAGCCTGTCAAAGTATCAGTGTTTGCATACTTGTTAGTTTGTTCAAGTAATTCAACATTATCCATAAATAATGCACAATAATTTGCGATAAACGAAAATAAACCGATATGATTTTCGATATTGTCTTTCCCAATCGCCATAACACCTTTACATCCGCTAACAGAGATTAACGGCAAAATTAATGTCGGGGATTGCTGGATATATGGAATATTTAAAAACTTACTATTTTTGCAAACTTGCGGAGAACCATTTTTAAAACACTCAATAACAGGATTTGTGTCATCTGATAGGAATAATTTTGATGTGTAAGTGCTTCCCATAGAATTGAAAAGCTTGATATTAATACATTTTGATTTTTCGTGAAAAGCTCCGAATGCAGTGAAAACATTGTTTAATTTTTCTATAAATAAATTATGAACTGCGCTGAAAAGATCATAAACTGTTTTCTTTTTGCTTAAAGTGTTGTTTAAATTGTTTACAAGTTCTGCATAATCAATAACTCTGTGCGAACTAGCATTGGTATTACCCATATATCCTGCATACATTCTGTTGGATGTTTTATTCGTATTAAAGTTGTTGATACGTGCAACGATATTGGATGTTTCAGCAGAAATCGGATTGGATGCTCTTTTTTCTTCTTTTTTTTGAGTTTTAACAGGGGTTTTAATTGTAGGTTTTTTCAGCGCATTAAGTTGTTTCGATAGTGGGTTCGAAACATTCTTTTCGCTCTTGGACGGCGACTTCGCTATTGATTTTTCTGAAATTATATCTTTATTTTCGTTCAAAATCTACACCTACACACATTTGTTATAAAACATATGATAAAACATTTTTGCCTAATATGGCATTATGGTTTACATAACTTAAAACTATTCTATTATTAATTTCACCGAAAAACAATACGCCATTTAGATGGCAATACCTACCATTTTAATAAACAGTACACAAATAAGTTAAATTTATTTTTACTACCTTTGTAGTATAACATAAAACATGTTTTTTGTGACCTTTTTGAGATATTTTTTTACAGAAGTTAATATTCAGAGAGATTTAAACTGTTTTTTAGGCAGTGATTTTTACCGTTAACTGTTTTTTCTACCTAACAACTCGCTAACAATATTTGTGTTAGAATATTGTGGTTGAATTAAGGAGAGCTTTCGTATGGAAAAATTTTTTGATTATATAAAAAGGCATGCCGATTTGTTTACATTTCTCGGATTACTTATATTGTGCTATTTTATTTTCTTTTTTAATATAGGAAATTACCCGTTAATGGATGTTGATGAAACGAGATATGTTTCTATGTCTAGAGACATGTTTCATTTCAAAGACTTTTTGACTTTATATTTAAATGGAGAATTTTTCTTTGAAAAACCGCCTCTTTATTTTTGGGGTGAATGTCTTTCTTTTGCAATTTTTGGAAAGGTTACCGAATTTACGGCAAGATTTCCGGTTGCACTGTACGGAACACTTTCAACATTATTGTTATATTTTACCGGTAAAAAAATTGTTTCTCGTCGTTATGGATTTATTTCAGCATTAATTCTTGCAACGACGTTAGAATTCGTGATATTAGCAAAATTTGCAATCCTTGATATTGTTGTAACAATGTGTGTCGGATTTTCAGTTATGTTTGGATTTTTGACACAATTTGTTAAAGATAAAAACAAAAAATATTTTTGGTGGTTGTTCTACATTTTTTCTGGTTTAGCTGTAATGGCAAAAGGTATTCCTGGGTTTGTAGTTCCGTTTGCAATAATGTTTTTTGTCACAATTGCAAACAAAACTTTCAAACAAGTTTTTAAACCTCAATATATTCTTCCGGGTTTTTTGCTATTCTTGTTAATCGTTCTGCCTTGGCATTTGATTATGTTCAAAATACATGATCCGCTATTTTTCCATGAATATATTATCAAACACCATATTGAAAGATTTTTAAACTCAAACGAAATCAATAGAGAACAACCATTCTATTTTTATATCTTAACTATTCTTTGGGGATTAGTACCTTGGATTTTTTCAGCAATTGCTGTTGGAATTACGAAACTTAAATCAATTAAAAAGTTCTCGGTTAAAGAGCTCTCTAGCCCGCAAAAATACATGTTATTCAACGCAATTGCGTTTGTAGTAACGATGTTATTTTTCTCTTCTTCAAGTACAAAATTAATTACATATATCTTGCCTGTTTATTTCTTTACAGCGTGCATAATTGCTTTTGTCTGGGAAGATTACATGTTCAATGGAAAATATAAAAAACCAATTAATATTTCAGTATATATTTTAGGTGGAATTTGTATATTAGCAGGAATTCTAACTTGTTTTGCACAATTTGTATTACCTGCTCAAACTTATGCAGACTTTTTAATTATAAAATGGTTCTGTATTGTACTTGTTTTACTTTTTGGTATTTCTAGTATTGCTTGTGCAATCAAGAATTTCCCAAAAGGAGTTTTCGCAGCTTATGTTTTGCTAATTTTAATTACATCAGCTTTTGGAACAAAATTGTTCTACCAAATGGATTACGAGTTTGGTCAAAATGATTTGATGCAATTTGCCAAGTATGCAAAAGCTCACAATAACAAAGTTGTTGTATTGAATGATGAAAGAAAATATTCTGTAGTTTATTATTACGGTGAACCAACTGATATGGATAGCAGAGATGTTTTATTTATTTCTCAAAAAGATGAAGAAGAAATGGCAAAGCTCGGACATATTCTTGATGATAAAAATATTGTTGTGATTGTTAGAAACAAACAAATACCAGAAATTGATAAAACTTTTGATTTTGATGTAATATTAGAAGGAAGAAAACATTCACTTATTAAGGTTCACTGACAATGTTACAAAGATACGAAAAATTTCTAAAAGAAATTTTAGATCCAAAACTGGAAAAATATTTTGAAGAACAGTGCGAATTTGTAAAATGCAAAGAAAGCTGTTCTTCGTGCTGTGAAGTTGGAGAATACCCATTTTCAAGACTTGAACTTGAATACTTAATGTCAGGTTTTGTAAATCTTTCATTTGAAACAAAACATATAATAAAAGAAGAAATCAAACACCTGAAACGAGAACAACCTAAGATGTATAAATGCCCGTTTCTTATTAATAAAATGTGTTGTCTGTACAAATACAGAGGAATAGTTTGCAGAATACACGGACTTGCTTGGTATGACGAAGTCGAAAACAGAATTCGTCTACCATATTGCGTAAACAAAGGTTTGAATTACGGTTCCGTATTCAATCGTGAAACGGGCGAAGTATTTTTAGAAAACCCAATAAAAGAACGATTGAGGATAGATACTATCCTCAAAAGTCCTGAAGCTGAACCTTATAACCTCGAATGTGGAGAAATTCGTCCACTTTTAAAGTGGTTCTAATACGTTATACTCTAAATTTTAGTGTAGATATTTTACATATAAGTAAACAGAGCTTATTACTAAAGATACAAATGTTACAAGTGCACCGTATTTCATAAATCTCATAAATGAAATAGTATGACCTTTAGAATGGGCTGTTTCGCTTACAATTACATTTGCAGCTGCGCCGATTATCGTCAAGTTACCACCAAGACAAGCTCCTAAAGATAATGCCCACCACAACGGATGATGTCCTGTGCCTGTGTATGGTAATGTATGCTGAACTTGCGCAATAAGCGGAGCCATAGTAGCTGTGTAAGGAATATTATCAATAATGCCTGACAAAATACCTGATCCCCACAAAATTAACATTGTCGCAACTGTCAAACTTCCGTGAGTAAATTGAATTAATTTATCTGCTAAGAAGCTGATACCGCCATTTGCTTCAAATCCACCAATAATTATGAATAATCCGATGAAGAAGAAAATAGTGAGCCACTCTACATCTCTATAAATTTCTTTCGGTTTTTCAAACAACAGCAAGAACGATGCACCGGCTACGGCAAAAACATAAGCCGGAATATGAGTTACATCATGAGTTACGAAACCGGTAATTACTAATAATAGAGTAATCATAGAGCGAATCATTAATTTTTTGTCAGTAATTGTTTTAGAGTTATCAAGGTTTGCAATATGTTCCATTTTTTCTTTAGTTGCTTTGAGCGATTTTCTAAACATAAAAATAAGTAATCCGATACTTACTAAGAAAATTACAAGAATAACTCCAGTAAGTTCGTTGATAAAATCCATAAAACTTAAACCGGCTTTTGCTCCAATAATAATATTTGGAGGATCACCGATTAATGTCGCAGTTCCACCAATATTTGATGCCAGAACTTCTGATATCAAAAACGGTATTGGATCACAATCAAATTCTTTAGCAATAACAAATGTAACAGGCATGATAAGAACAACAGTCGTAACGTTATCCAAGAACGCTGATGCAATTGCCGTAAAACCAGCTAATGCAAAAAGAACGGTTTTTGGATGACCTTTTGTCGCTTTCAAAATCTGAATTGCCATCCATTTGAAAACTCCACTACGGCTTGCAATATGTACTAAAATCATCATACCGATAAGTAAAAATATTACTTCAAATTCAATATAGTCAAACACGGAACGAATATAAGTTCCTGTCTGATGATTTACAACACCGTGGAATGGCAAAAGTCCCAATAACATTGTTAAAGAAGCGCCAACAAGGGCAACAACGGACTTTTGAATTTTTTCGCTCGCAATGAAAATATAGGCAATCAGCAGAATTGCTCCTGATATAATCATTCCGTAATTTGAAACTAAATGCATAATTTTACCCCCATAAACTTTGGATTTTATTATAGCATGAAAAAATGTGAAAAGTGAATATTTAAATGCGTAGATGTAAAGTCTATATAAAAGCAACTTTAAAAAGCTCTTTTGCTAATAGTTTAAGATGACACCTATATATGAAGAGTAAAAATTCTTGCTATTTAGGTTCTGACAACAATGCTTAATCCGCATTAATTCCGACAAAATCCCATTTTTTTGTGCTAAACAAGCCTTTGTCTGTGATTTTTAGCTCTGGAATTACCGGAAGTGACAAAAATCCCATTGTCATAAAGGCATCGTTTAGTGCACAGCCGAGGGATTTTACGGCAATGTTCAAGTCCTCACAGTGCTGTAGAACATATTCAATATCTTGATCAGAAATTAAACCTGCAATTGGTAATGGAAGTTTTGCAATAACTTTTCCATCTTTTACAACAACTTTTCCACCTTGCATTTTAACAAGCTCAACTGCTGCGGTATACATATCTTTGTCATTTGTTCCGATTACAATCATGTTGTGAGAATCGTGTGCTACGGTTGAGGCAATTGCCCCTGATTTAAGGTTAAAACCTTTTACAAAACCTTTCCCAATGTTGCCGGTCGCCCTATGGCGCTCCATAACAATAATTTTCAAAACATCATCTTCTATATTGCTTTGCAACAAACCGTTTTCAAATTTAGCCTCACAAACAGAAGATTTTGTAACCAATTGATGAGGAATGATTTCTATTGTGTTTACTAGGTTTGAAGTTCCTTTGATTTCAAAATCTTTCGGTTCAATCCAACGTACATTAATAGAACTTCTTACAGAAGGCTTTTCAAATTTTGCAAAAGTTTGAGTTAATTTTCCGTGTTCGGCGGCAACTTTTCCATCTTTGAGTACAATATCAGGTTTAAATGTTTTCAAATCTGGCATAATCAGTAAATCTGCCTTGTACCCTGGGGCAATTGCGCCTTGATTTTTTAGCCCAAAGTATTCTGCAGTGTTCAAACTTCCGATTTGTACAGCTTTTACAACATCAACACCTGCATCAACTGCACGTCTGACCATATCGTTAATATGAACTTTTAAATCTTTTGGGTGTCTATCGTCTGTTACAAACATACATTTTCTTGTGTTTTTTGTTTTTAGAACAGGAATAAGCGCATCTAAGTCTTTTGCGGCCGTACCTTCTCTAATCATTATATACATACCTTGACGAATTTTTTCGATAGCTTCTGCCGGTGTTGTACACTCGTGATCAGATTTTACACCACTTGCAATATAGGCGCATAAATCTTTCCCACTTAAGAATGGAGCGTGCCCGTCAATTCTTTTCCCTTTAGAACGTGCTAAATCCAGTTTTGCAAGAACGGTTTTATCTAGGTTTAAAAGCCCTGAATAGTTCATCATTTCTGCAATTCCGAGTACCCAAGGGCTATCAATTAATAATGCTAAATCGTAACTGTTAAGGTCAAAACCTGATGTTTCGTAAGGAGTTGCCGGAACGCAAGATGGGAGCATTGTGTAGACGTCAAGCGGGAGATTTTTCACAGCTTCGTGCATATAGCTGATACCGTGAAGTCCTAATACGTTTGAAATTTCGTGTGGGTCAATGATTACGGTAGTAGTTCCACAAGGAACTACTGCTTTTGCAAATTCATGTGGAAGAACCATTGAGCTTTCCAAGTGTACATGCCCGTCGATAAAAGCAGGACAAACATAAGCACCTTTTGCATCAATTTCTTTTTCTCCCTCGTAACCATCCCCAATTCCGGCGATAATTCCGTCGCAAATTGCAATATCACCTTTATGAATTTCTTCTGACAAAACGTTTATAATATTGGCATTTTTTATTACTAAATCGGCTTTTTTCTTTCCACGAGCCGTTTCTATCAATTTTTCAAGTCCGGACATTTCTTTTCTCCTGTATTGAAAAGATTATAACACGAAAAAATTAACCGGACATTTGAGTTATTTATACAAATTTTTTATTTCATTTTTTGCGTGTTCTTTGACAAATTCTGTTAATTTTACCATATTGTCAAATATTTTTTTAGAAACTATATGCTCCATTTTGCAAGCAATTTCAACTGCTTCATTCTTGTTTGCTCCGAGAACTTCTACGAAAAACGATACAAGATTTTTGTGTTTTGTCAAAATTTCTTTCGCAATTTTTTCCCCTTTTTCTGTTAATGTAATCGGGGAATAAGGTGCATAATTTATGAGTTCTTTTTCAGCCAAAGTGTTCATAGCTCCCGTTACTGATGCTTTTTTTACACCAAGTTTGTTAGCTATATCCGTAACTTTTGCATGTCCGGCATCGAGAACTTGAATATAAATTTCTTCAATGTAATCTTCTAAACTTATTGATAATTTTTCCATCTACATACCCTCAATTGTTGGAATAAGTTCGGAGGGAGCATTGATAATTACGTTTGCACCTGTCAAATCTTTTTCACCTCGAAATCCCCAAGTTACGCCTATACAAGGTAAACCAGAATTTTGGGCTGTTGCGACATCGACTTCTGAATCTCCAATATAAACGCTTGAAATCTTTTCTGCATTTAACGCTTTCATCGCTTTAAAAACCCCATTTGGTGCAGGCTTTTTCGGCACATCATCTGCTTGCCCGATTGCTATATCAACCAAGTTGCTAAAATATTTTGTACAAAGTTCTTTTACTGCAGAATCAAACTTGTTAGACACAACGGCAATTTTCAATCCTTGATTATGTAAATTTTCAAGCGCATACAATATTCCATTATATGGTTTGGTATGGTTGTACATATTTTTTGAATAATGTTCCTTGAAAATTGTAAGGCATTTTGAGGTTATTTCTTCATCACAATCAGCCGGAACAGCCCGTTCAATAAGCTTTTTCACTCCGTTCCCGACAAATTGGCGAACTTCTTCCAGAGTTCTTGTCGGAAAACCGAATTGTGACAGCGCAAAATTAGTACTGTCTTTCAAGTCATCCAGCGTATTAAGTAACGTTCCATCGAGATCAAAAATTACAGTTTTTATCATAAAATTATGATAGCACGAAATCGAAAATAATACCGAATTAGCGCTTAAGTGCTTTTTCACCGTATAGCTCTTCTCGTTTTTTCAAAACAACAGGATTTTTAAGATATTCGTCGTACTTGTTGCGCATATTAATGTAGCCTTTTGGCGAGATTTCAATAATTCTGTCGGCAACTGTTTGGATCAGTTGATAATCCTGTGACGTAAACAAAATAGTTCCAGGGAAGTCAATTAGTGCATTGTTTAATGCCGTAATGCTTTCCAAATCAAGGTGGTTTGTAGGCTCGTCAAAAATCATTACGTTAGCTTCCGCAATCATCATTTTTGCGAAAAGGCATCTGACTTTTTCGCCACCAGATAAAACGTTCACTTTTTTATCCGCATCTTCGCCTGAAAATAACATTCTACCTAAGTATCCGCGTAAAAAGTTTATGTGCTGATCTGGCGAATACTGCGCAAGCCATTCCATAATTGTTTTGTTGTTTTCAAAATAGAAATTGTTGTCTTTCGGAAAGTACGAATGCGTTGCTGTCACGCCCCAAATAACTTCTCCGCTATCAGGTTTTACTCTATCTTCTAAAATATCAAAAAGGTTTGTAAGAATGAACGGATCACGCGCAATAAAAGCAACCTTTTCACCTTGATTAATTTCAAAACTCAAGTTTTTAATTAAAACTTCACCATCAACGGTTTTGTACAAGTTTTTAACCTGCAAAACGTCTTTACCCGGAATTTTATTATAAGTAAAACGAATTCTTGGGTATTGTCTTGATGACGGTTTGATTTCTTCAAGCGACAATTTGTCGAGCATGTTTTTTCTGGAAGTTGCCTGTTTTGCCTTAGATGCGTTGGCACTAAAACGCGCAATAAACGCCTTCAATTCTTCCATTTTTTCTTCGGTTTTCTTATTCTGTTCTTCTTTTTGCTTTTTAATTAACTGACTAGCTTGTGACCAAAATGAATAATTACCTGTATAAAGTTGAATGTTTTTGTAATCAATATCTGCTATATGTGTGCAAACATTGTCCAAAAACTGTCTGTCGTGCGAAACAACGATTACGAGATTTGGAAAATTAATCAAAAACTCTTCCAACCACGCAATTGTGTTCAAATCCAAGTGGTTTGTCGGTTCATCGAGCAATAGGATATCAGGATTACCAAACAAGGCTTGTGCCAACAATACACGGACTTTTTCGCTACCCGAAAGTTCTGACATCAATTCATAATGCATCTCATCAGGAATTCCCAAGTCAGACAATAATGACGCCGCCATAGCTTCTGCTTGCCAGCCGTCAAGTTCTGCGAACTCTTCTTCCAAGTGCGCAACTTTTATACCGTCCTCGTCGTTAAAATCAGGCTTTGCGTAAAGCGCATCACGCTCTTGCATAATGTCATAAAGCTTTTTATGCCCCATAATTACAGTATCAATAACTTTGTAATTGTCGAATGCAAAGTGGTCTTGGCGAAGAACTGCAATACGCTGCCCTTTTGAGATATGAATTTCCCCAGAAGTAGGCTCAATATCACCAGAAAGAACCTTTAACAAAGTACTTTTACCTGCTCCATTTGCCCCAATAACGCCATAACAGTTTCCGGGGGTAAATTTAATACTAACATTTTCGAATAAAGTTTGTGACCCAAATCTAACGGTCAATTTGTCTGTTGTAATCATAAACTTAATTCTACCATAAACATTACAAAACACCAGTTGAAAAAATTATCTGTTCAAATAACCAATTAACAAGTTTTGCATATGTCTTGAATTTTCGAGAAAATATGTTATAATATAAGAAAGGGTGTGCGGTTTGCAGACCGCACTTTAAAAGCCCCTACTTTTGGATTTTGAGCGCTATAATTATCATAAAGATAAG
>USOK01000018.1 GCA_900556295.1 uncultured bacterium
TAAACACCTCTAATGAGTTTACTATAGCACAAAATTGAAAATTTGTATTAAATAATTGAAAAAATAATATAAGAAAGTTATTACATAAGTTAGCAAAAATTGATATGGAAATAAGTTTGTATAAAAACTTTTTAATACAAACTATTACCAAAATTATTTATATATTATTACTGCTTAAAATAATCACAAATCAGCGTCTTTTTGCGAGGAACTAGGTTGATTATTCGTTGCATAAATGTATTTTTTTGCGAATCTTCTAACTCTTTTTTTAGGATAGCTTTTTCTAAAACGACTTTGTTATATAAGTCTGAGCACACTGAACTCTTTTCAACGTGCTCTTTCAATTTCGCCAGTTGAATTTCTTTTTCTTTAATTGATTGAATTAGTTCTTTTTTCACTTTGTAAAGACCTCTTGAACTGTACTTTATTAGAATAAAACTAATTCTGATTTTTTAAATCGACTTTTTAGTTGATTTAAACTTTTGCGGTTAATAAATCATACTCATAGCCGATTTTTAATGCCTTAATATTTAGAGGCAACAAATTCTTTCTATGAGGCGGAACTACGTTATCTAAAGCCTTATTCAATGTATCCAAAGATGTTAGTCTGCTTACTTTGGCAACAATTCCTAATGCCAAAATATTTGCCATTCTAACGTTCCCAATTTTTTCATCTGCAAGTTTTGTGATTGGTACAAACACATAATTAATGTCTGCTCTTGGCTTGTCTTCTTTTACAAGAGTTGAGTTGGCAATCATCCAACCACCTTTTTTGATTTTTGGTAAAAATCGGTTGAAAGAAGCTTGATTTAAAGCAACGATAAAATCTGCATCAGGTTTATTTACTTCACTTACATCTTCATCACTTGTTACGATTTCACAATTAACAGTCCCACCACGCATTTCTGCACCGTAAGATGGGTACCAAGTTACATTTTTATCGTCAAGCATGAAAGCATTTGCAAGAACTTCTCCTGCTAAAAGTACACCTTGTCCGCCAAATCCTGCTATTATAAAGTTATGTTCCATTGTTGTTTCCTTTTTATTTAAGTGAGTGATGAGTAGTGAATCGTGAATGGTTCTTATCGCTCACTTCGTTCAAAAATAATTTTGCTTATAGTTTCTAAATGGTCTATTCACCACTCACCATTCACTACTCACTTATTTTTCAGTTACGGTTACGTCCTTATACGTTCCCAGTTTAAACACCGGCATCATTTCTGTATGAACCCTTTCATGTGCTTTTTCTGGTGACATTTTCCAGTTTGTAGGGCAGCTTGAAAGAATTTCCACAAAGCCAAAGCCCAAACCTTTTAGTTGAACTTCAAAAGCTTTTTTGATTGCTTGTTTAGCTTTTCTGATATTTGCAACTGTGTCAAGTGAAACTCTTGCTGAAAAAGCTGTTCCGTCACATAATGCAATGTGCTCAGCTATTTTTATCGGGTATCCGTAGTATTCAACATTTCTACCTGTAGGAGAAGTTGTTGTCTTTTGTCCTAAAAGGGTTGTCGGTCCAAGTTGACCGCCAGTCATACCGTAAGTCGTATTGTTCAAACAAAAAGCTGTGATATTTTCGCCTCTTAATGCAGCGTGCATGCTTTCTGCTAAACCGATTGAGGCAAAATCTCCATCTCCTTGGTATGTAAATACAACTTTGTCGGGTCTCGCTCTTTTTATTCCTGTTGCTTCTGCAATTGCTCTTCCATGAGGAGCTTCCAAAGAATCAACATTAATAAAATCGTAAGCAGTTACAGAACAACCGATTGATGCTGAAAGAATTGTATTCTCTCGAACTCCCAGTTCATCTAAAACCTCTGCCACAAGTCTAACCGCAACACCATGGTCGCACCCTGGGCAAAATGAATATTTTACATCACCTTTTAATGAGTCAGGTAGTTTAAAAACTTGTGTTTCCATTATAATAATTCCTCGATTCTTTTAACAATTTCATCTGCTGACGGTGGAGCACCGACGCCTTTGTTTACTAAGTCCACAGGGCAAGCTCCATTGACTGCAAGTCTAACATCGTTTACCATCTGTCCCATATTTACTTCGACTGTTACAAATCTTTTTGCAGTTTTTGAAAGTTCTGCAAGTCTCTTTGATGGGAATGGGAACAAAGTGATAGGTCTTAGGATACCTGCTTTAATTCCTTTTTCACGAAGTTTTTTCATTGCAGTTTTTACGTTTCTTGAAGTGCTTCCGAAAGAAACAAGAACGATGTCTGCATCTTCCGTATTAATTTCTTCCCACTCGGTTTCGTTTTCTTCCAACGTTTTGTATTTAGCAAAAAGCTTATCTAAAAATACGCATTGCTTGTCGGCAAGCGGAGCGTAAGAACGAATAATTCTTGCTTCTCGGTCTTTTGCACCTGTTAGTGCCCATTCTGACGTATCAACTTCCGGATACGGATAGTCGTAAAATTCAACAGGTTCCATCATTTGTCCTAAAAGTCCGTCAGCCAACAAAACTGTCGGGTTTTTGTATTTCTGAGCAAGATAAAATGCTTTGTAAGTTAAGTCAACACATTCCTGAACAGTTGATGGTGCAAGAACGATTAGTTTATAATCTCCGTTTCCGCCACCTTTTGTAGCTTGGAAGTAGTCTCCTTGTGATGGGTAAATATTCCCTAATCCGGGACCTCCACGCATAACGCTTACTAGTACAACCGGTAATTCATCTGCTGTTGCGTAAGACAACCCTTCTTGCATTAGTGCTACCGCACAAGAAGAAGATGAAGTCATCGCTTTAACACCAGTTGAAACTGCTCCGATAACCATATTTATTGCGGCAAGTTCGCTTTCGGCAGAAACATAAGCTCTTTTTAATTCCTGCATTTTCCCACTCATGAACTCTCCGATTTCACTTTGCGGAGTTATAGGATAACCGAAATAGCACTGACATCCGGCAAGGACTGCTGCGTTTGCTATTGCGTAATTTCCTTTTGTTAATACTTTTTTATTTGTTAAACATTCTGTCATATATTAATCTTTCTGAGCTGTTGCTCCGATTTTGTTTTAACCTTTGTAAACTTCTGTAATTGCTAAATCAGGACATCTAACGGCACACATTGCGCACCCAAGACATTCATGGTTTGGGTCGTCAAATTCCACAACATGTACTCCAAGTTTGTTAGTGTCTTGACTAATCTTAAGTAACTTCTTAGGACATTCGTTAATGCATAAATAACATGCTTTGCATTTATCTTTGTTTATTACTATCCTACTCATTTCCACCTCTTATTTCTCGTCTACTCCATATTATATCATTGAAATTAAAAAAGAGTTACTTTATCTTTACAATTGTAATAATAAACGTTAATAGTTTGCCTGATTTGGTATTCTTCTGTTAATATATATATGATAATAGTGGGATATTTTTAAGAAAGTGAAAACAAATGGCGCTAACAGTAGATGAAATTGCTGAAATTCTCAACACGATGCGTGTTGAAAACGAACATAATGTTGAAAATTTTGAAAAAGTTTTGACTGGTATAAGTGCAAAACTTGAGCTTATGGCTAGTGATAATGAAGCAACTGATTTGATTAAAGTTTATCTGACTGAGCTTAAAAAGATGGTTGAAGAAAAGCAAGCAGATGCAAATGCGAGATTTACCACTCTTGAAGATATCTTGAAAAATGTTGTTCTAGCTCAGGATGATTTAGCCAAAACTTCTGAGTTGAGAGATTTGTTCCACGTTTTTAGTGCCAGTTTCGACAATTTTTTAAGCGACTTGTCAGCACAAAAGTCATTGTTAGAAAAATTTGGCGGTCAACTTGACGAAATTAATAACAAATTCTTTGATAAAGACGAATTAGGGTCTTTGTTGAGTGGGTTAGATGAAGAAATAATTGGCTTAAATGCTAATGTTGAAAAATCGTTCAAAACAATTGAAAATCACCTTGAAGAAACCTCTAAAAAAGTCGAAAATCTTGGTATTACCGAACAGGTTAATTCTATTAATGAAAAAATTTCAACACTTTCTGATGATGTAAATTTAATTCCGTCAAAAATCTCATTTAAAAATTTGGAAGAAAAGATAGCTTATTCGCAGAATATTTTGAATTCTTTGAGAGAATTTATCGGAGAATCAACGGCTCAAAGCAATGCAATTGTCACAGAGAGGTTTGAAAAATTAGAAAATTCTTTTGAAACAATTGTAACAGATACTGATTTCACAGGATTTAAAAAGGATTTAGCAGATTTTGTGCAAAAAATTATTGATAATTCAACTGCTTTAAACAATGACCTTTCGTACAGTGCAGAAAGAATTGAAAGCATTTTTACAAAGATAAAATCATTGGATTATAAAGATGATTTCGAAAAAGTTTTGTCTGCTATAGAACAGAATAGTGGAAATGTTGTTTCTGATATTACAGATTTTAGAGAAGAATTTAAACAAACTGTGGCTAGTAATTTAGAAAATTCTGCTAGAGTTGTTGAGGATATCAGCGATGTTTCTGCAAAATTAAGCGGTTTGGAAATCAGTGTTGCGGAAAGTGCAAGAGAAAATTTTGAGTCAGTAAAAGTTCTTTTTGATGACTTAGTAGAAAAGTTGTCGGCTGATATTGAAATTCAAAAAGATATATTTTCTCGTTCAAATGATATTGCGGATGAAAAAAGGTTAGAGGTATTAAATAATCTTTCAAACGATATAAAAAATGTTGAAGATGTCCTTGCAAGCAACTTTTTGAACTTTGAAAACTTAATGCAGAACAACGTAAAAGCGATAAAAGAATATATTGGAGAAATGGGAGCCTCTGTTTCTCAAGCAAGACAAGATTCAGAAGATAAGCTGAGTGCAAAATTGGCAAATATTGAGGTTTTAAACCATGCGTTTGAAACTTCTGTATTATCTGTAAACGATAGAATTCGCCAGGTTGCAGAAGCTGTTAATGTGCTTGATACAACTGAAATTGATGCCGAACTAAAGGAAATCGCAGATAATATATCGTTCGATTGTAAAAATATTATTGAAAAAATCGATATTGTAAGCGCCCAAAATGATGAATTTTCAAAAGTAGTTGCAAGTATATTTGATGTTTTACCTAAAAAAACGGATGTAGAAGCTGTTAGTGATGCAGTTAAAGCGATTGAAATTCCTGATTATTCATATGATTTGGAACAACTTTCTTCCAAAGTAGATGATTTATCTACATTGTTTGAAAGTGCTTCGGGTAATAATTACACTGATTTGGCAGAAAAGTTGGGAGAAATCAAAGATAGCTTTGACGAAACTGCAAAAAATAACTCTGAAAATATATTAAGTGAAATTCAAGCGTTGAAATCTCAATTAGGTTTAGATCTAGATTTGCATAGCGCTGCAAGAAAAGAATATTTTGAGAAAATAAGTACAGATTTGTCGGCTTTAGCAGAAAATATTAGTGTTTTGCAAGAAATTTCAGGACAAAAAATGCAAGAAACATTAGATAAAATTTCTGCAGATATTCAAATTGCAAGCTCAAAAATTTCTGATGATATTAATGTTGGTACAAAATCAAATTTTGATGATTTGAATATAGCACTTGCAAATTTGATAAGTGAAATCAGTGGTATAAATTCGGTTATTGCTGAAAAAGCAGAAAATACTTCTCAAAACGTTTCTACAGCATTTGCGAGTGTGAAATTGTCGCTGGAAAATGTGATGATTGCATTTAATTCTTTGAACGATACATTGAAAAACAGTTCAGATAGCAATGCAGAAACAATTCTTGCAAATATTGATGAGCTTTGTGGAAAAGTTGATGAGCTAAAAACAGAATTAGACTCGGTAACAACAGAATATTCCGGAAAAGTTACAGCATCAATTAACGATATTTCTGAAAAGTTGGATGCTTTGTCTGACGATATTTCTACAGGATTCAGAAATCAGTTTGCGGATTTTAAAACAGAATTTTCAAAAATGTCTGAAAATATTGATTTGCTAAACAGTGAATACTCTAATCAAGTTAGTGACTTGAAAGATGCTCAAACTGCCGGAATTGCGGAAGTTACAACTAATATTTCTGAATTCAAATCTCATGTTGATGAAATTGTTGAAAGTTTGAGAGATTATATTGCAGAACTGAATGTGTCTGCAAAATCCACAAAATCTCTTGTAGATAGTAAATTTTCTGAAAAATTAATTGGAATAGAAACTGCTATAGTAAACAGTTCTGATGCTTATGAAGAAAAAATGGATACTTTACAAGCTAAATTAACAGAGTTTGCGCAAAATGTCGAAAAGGTTTCTTCTACAACAGAAGCAAAAATAACTTCTTCACTGGATGAAATTGCAGAAATAAGACAAGAAATGGATACTATTCATGAATTGATGAATGCAGTTAAGTTTTCTTCTGATGAAAAATCAGAAAAGGTTTTGAATCTGCTTGATGAAGAGGTAAAAGGGATAATAGCTTCTTTGGAAGAATTAAGTAATTCAACATCAAAAAATATTAATTCTGCAATAAGTGAAAATATTGATGTTGTTGAAAATCGCCTTGAAGTAATACTTGAAGCTGTTGAAAAATTGAATAGTGAAGAAGGATTCTCGCAGAATCTAGAAGAAAAATTCTCAACATTAAAACAAGAAATAGAACTTGTTAATACAGATATTGCAAATGCTGTTTCTAATGGACAAGACGAAATGATTAAAGCATTTGAACCGATTAAAAATGGACTTTCTGCTTTTGCAGAGTACGATTTTAACAAAGTTTTGAGTGAATTAAAGGTTGTTGTTGAAACTTCGTTTATCAATTTCAGCGTTGATGTAAACGGTGAACTAGCTTCTAGTTCAGAAGCTGTAATGCGTTTAGAACAGGTTTACAAAGAATTATTTAACAAAATTTCGCAAATAGAGGAATGCGTTTCTGAAAAAATTCAAAATGATATTGAGCTTTTGAATGTTACAATCGAAAGTAATTCTAAAAATTTACAATGTGTTTTAGATGAAAAACTGGATGATTGTGTAAATGATTTGAAAAAACAGTTTGCAGAATTTTTGGAAGATAATAGAACGGTTGATGCAATTGCTAATGTTCAGAATGAATTGTCTGCAAAACTTGATACAGTTTTGGATAAACAAGAAGATATTGCGGAACAAGCTGATGTTATTTCTGCCGGAATTTCCACGCTCGGAGATGATTTGAAAAATTATGTTCAATCAGCTTGCGAAAACACAATTGACAAATATAGCCCGATTAAAAATAAAGAATCGCTGGATGCTTTGCATCAAAAAGTGGATATGTTTGTTGCATCTTCCGGCAATGACGATGTGTTAAGTACGTTGGATGATGTTAATACAAAAACTGAAAATATTGAAAATGAAATTAAATCAAACGGTCAGGAATTGAAAAAAGCATTGGATGCTTTGTCTAACAAGGTCGATGTAATCGTTGCGGATGATTCATTTGATGCTTTGTATGAAAGGTTTGATGATTTTTCTGAAACAGAAGATAAGGTAGCTGAAATGCTTTCGGCTTTACACCAAAAAGTTGATGTCATTGCGATGGAACCTTCTGATTTTGATATTGAGGAAGAAATTGACGATATTAAGAGTTTGATTTTTGAACAAAGAAAGTATTTTGAGGCTTCGTCTGATGAAAAAGCAAATGCAATTGATAAGTATTTAAAAGATGTTCTTTTGAAACTTGATAATGTTGACTTAGAAAAGAATTCTGAAGACATTAAAGAAACAATCATGAATGCGCTTGTTTCTCTTGTTGACCAGATTTCATTTGTTGAAGAAACAGAAGAAATTAAAGATTTTGTTGAAGAAAAAACGGATGCGATTAATCAAAGTTTGATAGAGGTTCAAAATCAATTAAGACAGATTGCTAGTTCTGACGATGATTTTTCATATTCTTATACTTTACAAGATGTTGAATCAGATATTGCGAAATTAAGATTAGCTATCACTCATCTTTCAGGTAATGATTTTGAAAGCTTATCTGATGATATCAAGAAAATAGTTAATTCCGTTGAAGGTTTGGAATCAACACTCACTCAAGATCAAATAGTTGATTTGAAAAGTGATATTGAAAAGCTTAATGAAGATATTTTGAGCATAAGTTCACGTACAAACAAACTACTTTTGACTTCTGATGAATCTTATAAGGTTTTGAACGATGGATTGAATAATTTTGGTAGTCTTGTTGAAAAACTTGAAGGAAGAATTGAATATTTGGATAATTCAGAGGTTACAGAGCGTCTTGAAAAGAAAATAGAAAATATTCAATCTATGGCAGAAGAATCTGCAAATGCTGATAAAGTTTTCCACCAAGTAATGATGTATCTTGGTGAATGGATTGATTCTACTACAGAAAATATCTCAAGTATTACAGATAAAACATCTGAAATTGATGGTATTAAGGAAAATGTTGCAGATATTACAGAAAAAGTATCTGATATTAAGCAAATTCGAGAAAATATTGAAGAATTACGAACTGCACTCCCTGAAAAAGCAGAATTACTTTCAGAGCTTGAAGAAAAATTTGAACAACAGGAAGTCAGAATTGATAGGCTCGAAATGAAATTAGAAAAAATTCTATCGACACTTGAAGAAAAAGATGATATGGTGTTAAATAGGAAAGTGGATAAGATTGAAAAAATGTTATCCAGACTTGGAACAAATATAGAAAAGCTTACATCTTATGTTGATGAAGACTAATAGACTTATAAAAGATTTAAAAAACTTTCTCTCTTCGGCTAATGTACTGGAAACATTGGAAGAACGCTATGCCTATGCTCAGGATGCATCGAATTCAAGAAATATAGAAAATATTCCGGATGTAGTTGTGTTTGTGGAAAGTACTGAACAAGTACAACAGGTCGTAAGATTGGCAAATAAGTATAAAGTGCCCATAATATGCCGTGGTGCTGGGACAAATGTTGTTGGTTCGTGCGTAGTTGTGCATGGCGGGATTATTTTGAATTTTTCTAGGATGAATAAAATTCTAGAAATTAATAAAGATAATATGACCTCACGTGTTCAATCTGGTGTTGTGTTGGGAGATTTTCAACGTGAGGTTGAAAAATTAGGACTTTTTTATCCCCCAGATCCGTCAAATCTGGCTGTATCTACTATTGGAGGTAGCATTGCACAATCTTCAGGAGGTGCAAAATCTTTTAAATATGGTACAACAAAGGATTATGTCATTGATTTAAAAATAGTTACAGCAAATGGTGAAATCTTGAGAACAGGCTCAAATACTATAAAAAATGCTACAGGTTATAATCTAAATACTTTATTTGTCGGCTCAGAAGGTACTTTGGGAATTGTAGTAGAGGCAACTTTGAAGTTAATACCTAAGCCGGAAAGCAAAAAAGTTTTGATGGCGTATTTTGATACTGTAAAAGATGCTGTAAAAGCGGTAAATGCAATAATTGAACAGAGAATTTTCCCGACAACAATTGACTTTATGGATAAAAATGCTATTCAAACTGTTGAAAAGTTTTATCCGGCAAATCTTTTAACAGAAAAAGAGTCTGTACTTGTGATTGAAATTGATGGTTTTGAATGTTCTATGGAATATCAAGAGAATGTAATTGTTAGAATTTTGAAAATGACTGGAGCATCAGCTATTCAAGCTTCTCATAATCAAGAAGAATATGAGAAAATTTGGACAGCTCGTCGATCTTCAATGGGGGCTTGTGCGAAGTTGAAACCAAATGTTACGACAGACGATGTTATCGTCCCTCGTGAAAATCTTGAAGCTTTAGTACTTGGAATTCGTGAGATTTGCAAAAAATATGATTTGGAAGTTTGTATGGTCGGGCATGTTGGAGATGGTAGTGTTCACCCTCAAATCCCGATTGATTACAGTGATGAGGATGAATATAAGCGTTATAAACTTGCCAAAGCAGAAATTTATGATTTGACAGCAAGTTTAGGTGGAATTTTATCTGGGGAGCATGGTGTAGGCTTGTTAAAACGGAATTACATTGGCAAAGTGGTAAATTCTGTTGCATTAGATTATATGCGTCAAATAAAGAAAACATTTGATCCTAACAACATCTTAAATCCTTATAAGATTTTTTAATAATATTGACAATATAAGATGTTGCAATTTATAATACTTTTGGGTAAGTTCCCTTACCTCCTCTGACACACCGAATTACGAAGAAATCGGTCAGGAAAGGAGGAAAATGATGAGCCGAGAATTAATTAAAAAAGCTCTACTGGTAATAGAGCTTTTGATAAGATTAATTGTTACGTTAATCTAAGGGAACGAAGAAAGACTTTGAGAGCTAAGACCTCTTAAAGTCTTTTCCCTTATATTAGTATTATTTATTACTTTTGAGTTTTTGTCAAGTGATAGCCTAAGATTTTTAATGTATAATTTTTTTATGGATGCTGAAAGGTTGATTAAATATTTTAAATCTCTTGGATTGACAGTACATACGGGAACTAAAGCTCGTGGACATCAAGGTTTTTTCTTGAAAAATCGGATAGATATTTCAAGAAATATTCCAGAAAATCGTGTTGTACCTACGTTATTGCATGAGTTTGCCCATTATATTCATTCAAAACTTGAGCCGGATATGAATAAAACCGGTGGAAGTTTGGAAGTTCTTTTTAAATCAAATAATCCGATTTATAAAGAAGAACTAATCAAAGTTACAAATTTTGTTGATAATAACTCGCTTTGTGTTCGTTTATATGAGCATAAAGATAGAGTTAAAACAAAAATTAAGGAATATGAAAGTATTGTAAAACATTATTATCCAAAATTTATGCGTTCAAAAAAGTTCAAAGAGTTTGATAGATATATAAAGCGATCTAATGCTCGTTATTTGTTGAAATATGACAGAGTTCAATTGATAGAAGGTGGATTTTTTCGAAAAACGACTAAATTGTATTCAATAGATAATATTGAAAAAGATTTTACAGATATGCCTCCTGCTTTTGTTGCATATATCAGGTTACGTTCGTACCAGAAAAAGCAAGCTCGAATTTCTGCCCGCATAAATAAGTATAAGAAATATTATGAAAAGCCGTGCGAGTTGTTTGCAAGACTGGTTGAAGGCTTACATATGGATAAAGAATGGGTTGAGGCAATCGCTCCAAATGTTACAAAACAGTTTTTTGATTTGCTAAACGATGGATATTACAGAGAATTAGCAAATGTACTATGCAGTGAGTCATAATACATTTTTCGTTGATGACATGCTAGGCTCTGCCGTACATATCCTCATATCGAATGATATCTTCTTCAATCAATGGATCTCCCTTTTGAACTTCTATAATTTCGATATCTTTATCAAACGGGTTTTGCAATGAGTGGATTGCTTTTAATGGAATATCAACGCTGTGTCCAGGAGAAAGAATTAGTTCTTTTCCTTCTAGTACAACTTTGGCAGTCCCTGATAATATCACCCAGTGCTCGCTTCTATAGTTATGTGACTGAACTGATAATTTTTGTCCAGGGTTTACGTGAATAATTTTTGTTAAAAATCCTTCGCCTTGAGCAATTACAGTATAAAATCCCCATGGACGATAAACTGTTTTGTGGACAAGATGAGTGTTATCATTTTGACGTTTCAATGTTTCGTAAATATGCTTAACGTCTTGAGTTTTGTCTTTTTTGCATGCTAGGATTGCATCTTCTGTTTCGACAATTACGGTGTCCTCAAGTCCGATTGTTGTAACAAGTTTTGATGAGGCATAAACAAACGAATTTTTTGAACCTTTGTCTAAAACGTGACCTACAAATACGTTGCCGTCTTTATCCTTTTTACTTACATCATAAATTGACTGCCATGAACCTAAGTCGTTCCAATCACTTTCGAGTTTTACGAGTGCAATTTTGTTGGATTTTTCCATAATTGCATAGTCGATTGAGATATTTGGCATCTTATCAAAATTAACAAATGGAATTTGATTGTTTTCTGTAAAATCGAATTCCTCTGAAACTTTTGCTATATCAGGGGCATGCTTGATTGCTTCATTTAGTAACGTAGAAGCTTTAAACATGAATATTCCGCTGTTCCAATAGAAAGTTCCTTCTTGTAAATATTTTTGCGCAGTTTCAAAATCAGGTTTTTCAACAAATTCTTTAACTTTGTATCCGTTGCCAATTTCTTTTGAAGTATTAATGTAGCCGTAGCCTGTTTCCGGATAGTTTGGTTTAATCCCAAAGGTTACGATGTAGCCGTCTTGTGCAAGTTTTTTCCCTTTTTGAACTGTTGATAAGAATTTTTCATTGTCTTTAATCAAATGGTCTGATGGTACAACTATAATAATTGGGTCAGAAACTGATTTTTGCATAATATATTTTGTTGCAAGAACAATTGCCGGAGCAGTATTTTTGGCAACCGGTTCTGCTAGTACAACCGGATTTTGAGTTAAACTAGAAAGTTGCATTTTTACGTTAGAAACGTGTTTTGTGTTTGTAATGCTGATAATATCTTCTTCTGGCATACAAACTTTTAATCTTTCAAAAGTGGCTTGTAATAAGCTTTTGTCTGAAATTAAGTTCAATAATTGTTTTGGATAAAGTTCTCTCGATAACGGCCATAATCTGCTTCCAGAGCCGCCTGCCAATATGATTCCGTACATTTAACCTCCTGATTAAAACTACAATTATTATACTATAAAATACGTTAAGAGTTAATTACTTGATTTTTAATGTAACTTTTCTTTATAAAATAAATCTAAAAAATTAAGCGCTGTTACATTTCTTGAATAAAAAAATGTTTTTTGTTATTATGTAAATATAATGTTTGATTGGGATAATAAAAAGAGAGTTATAGCCGGAATAAGTTTGGCAGCAGTTTTGGCTTTTGGGTTAGGTGTAGCAGTGTTGTATCAGCCTCAATCTAAGACTGATACGATTTATTCTTCTGCGTTAGAAGATTTTTCAAAAGGGGATTATCAAAACGCTTATTATTTATTTTCTAAAGTTTCTCTTTTTTCAAGTTTAAAACCAATTGCGATTTATCATAGGGCTGAGTGCGCAAAAATGCTTGGCGATGACAAATCTGAACTAAAGCAGTATCAGATATTATTCAATAATTATCCAAGGCACAAATTAAGTGTGCGTTCGCGCTATCTTGCAGGGCAAAAACTCGTTGAGAGTCGTCCACAATTAGCTAAAAAATATTTTGAAAATGTAATTCATAATGCGCCAAATACTGATTATGCTATTGCTTCGGAATATTATCTCGGTGTGATTTTAGTAAATCAGTATAAAAACGCTAAAATTATTCCTACATCAGTAAAAGATGATGTACAAAATTATTTCAGACATTACTTAACAAAAGCTCCTTCCGGCAGGCATGCTCTCACTGCAGTAAAACATTGGACTGAGTTTGTTGATAGTATAAATAAAGATGATTATCTTTTGATGGCAAATTCTTGTTATTTGTTTGAAGATTATACAGGGGCTCAAAAGCTTATACAAAAATCTGATATGAATGAAAATTGGACCTTGGATGTAAAAAATTCTTATGCAATGAAAAATTACCCAAGGGCAAAGTTTTTAACTGAAAACGGTTTGCAAAAGCGTTCACAGTATGTTACAGACGAAGGAATTTATGATGCTGTCGATATATATTTGAAATTGTCTGATTCAAAAAGCAAAGGTGTTGATAGGTT
>USOK01000019.1 GCA_900556295.1 uncultured bacterium
TTTGGAAATGAAAGCAATAAAAAATGGACACAAACCTTACCTGCGGGATATGGAGAAAGTCATAAAGAACAGTTTTACAATCCAATAATGCAAAATGCTACACATATTAGGGCAGTAAGAAAATATATAGATGATACAATTCCGATTTATTCAATAATTGCATTTTCAGATAATTGTACGCTCAAAAATGTAACAACTCGGAGTAATGTTATTGTTACATATTATAGCAACTTACAAGAAAAAATCATAACTAAACTATCTGAAATCAATAATTATTCAATGCCTAAAGACTTAATGAATAAAGCTTACAATACGCTTTTGAAATTTACAAACGTTGATGAATATACAAAATTACAACATTTGAAAAATCTGAGATAGTTCCTTTTTTATGCTACAATTAGCGCAAGAGGTAGAAATGTATAGAAATTGTTTTGTTCAAAATGATGAATATAAAGCTAAGATTAATGCGCTAAGGCCACTCTCCAACGAAGCATTGGCGCAAGTAAAAGAGTATTATAAAATTGGTTTAACCTATGCTTCAAACGCTCTTGAAGGCAACACTCTTAGCTTAGTAGAAACCAAAGTTGTACTAGAAGATGGCATTACAATTGGCGGAAAACCTTTAAAAGACCACTATGAAACAGTCGGACACGCAAAAGCTTTTGATGAAATAATTAAATTATCTCAAAATAAAACTTTTACAGAAGCCGACATTAAGCTATTACATAAATTATTTTATGAAAAAATTGATAATGAAAAAGCTGGAAAATATAGAACCTCACAAGTTATAATAACCGGTTCTGATGTGGAATTACCAAAACCGGAAGAACTTGATGAGAAAATGCATGAGTTCATTTTGCAGTTGCCAAAATTAAAAGCAGAATTGCACCCTGTTGAATATGCGGCAATGGTGCATATAATTTTCGTAAACATTCACCCATTTGCAGACGGCAACGGCAGAGTTGCAAGACTATTAATGAATTTGGCATTATTACAAAGTGGCTACAATATTGTTGTAATTCCACCAGTTGTCAGAGCGGATTACATTTCTGCATTACAAAAAACTAATAGTGGCAATAATACAGAATTTATCAATTTTATTTCAGAGATGGTTTTAGAGTCGCAAAAAGAATATTTAAAAATCATCAGCAGGTTTTAAGTGTTTTTATAAAGTTATAAAGACTTTTCTTCTACTTGTCAATATCCATTTTTTCTTGCTATTCCAATGTTTTTGGAAAGTTCTTCTTGTGTTATAAACGGATTTAGGACAATGGAGATATCTAAAGAATAATGAGATTAAATCTTTATTAAATTAAGAATTTTTTGTTGATTTACAGTAACCCTTTTTCAGTCTCAATAATTTTCTGTTAATATTCTTTTACATGTGACAAAAATTTTTATTCACAAACTTTAAATTACTGTATGTTTAGAATATTACCCAAATTTAACAACTTTAATCTATTTGGATGGCTAGGAAGCAACACCGACAATACAAACTCGTCATTGAGGTTTAAAAATGTTTCTAGCAAATCAAATACCTATAAAATCTTAAAAAAAACTCCAGTCAAATATAAAAATGGCATAGGATACATTAAAACCACAACAAAGAAAGAAAAAAGCAACAAAGACACACTTAAAATTAATACAGTCATCACAGACAAGAAAAAAGCAACACTTGGACATTACGAATATACAATAAATAAATCAACTGCAACTATTAACCACGGCTATATAGAAACTCATTTACCCAAAAGAAGAAACGGGCTTGGAGAAATTTTACGACTTTCGAGCATTATAGAGTTTAAAGAAAATGGAATAAAAACTTTAGACATTGGAGCGTACCCAGACGCTATACCATTTCATCTGGAATGCAGACTTAAACCAAATTTAACCACAAGTTATATAACATTAAAGATATTAAACAATATTAAAAACAATCCAAAAGTCCAACCATATTATCATCAAGTAGCAGAAAAACTGGTCAAAAAACTTGAGAATGAAAATTCGGCATCACTGGATAAAGACACAAGGAAATTTGTTAATAAATTTATTGAAGGTTATATAAAACAACACCTTCACAACTGGCAAGATACAAAAATCAGACCATTTTTACCAATGGTATTAACAGAAAGCAGGCTAAAACAATTTGCCGGTTTTTATAACAAACTTTTCAAAAAGCACAGAATTAATTATAA
This sequence comes from uncultured bacterium, assembly GCA_900556295.1. Taxonomy (GTDB): domain Bacteria; phylum Cyanobacteriota; class Vampirovibrionia; order Gastranaerophilales; family Gastranaerophilaceae; genus Stercorousia. The sequence continues at coordinate 2,196 of USOK01000019.1, forward strand.
GATATAAAGCAAATATCACATTAAAAATATTTTTGCACAATAAAGAGCCACCTTAGTGGCTCTTTTACTGTATTTACAAAGCGTTTGTATGTTTTATCAAAGGGAATTTTGCAATTTTTAGGATTTTTTGTAAAAATCGTGAAAACACATAATTTAAACACAAAAATCACTTCCCCACTCAAAAAGTTTTTAGGGGCACAACATCTGTCTCTTGATCTAGCACTCGTACAAGCAAACTTCACCTGTAGCAAGAGTTTTTTGAACATCAATCACTCTCTGGTTAGAACTTCCAACCCAAGGCAATCTTACATCTTTCAACTCTTCTACAAACTCGCCATCCGCTACAACATCCAAATATTTTACTTCAGGAATATCACAAAATTCCTCCCAAGAAAAACCTGAATACAACCAAACAGTTTTTGTCGGGAATTTTTCTTTTATCTCTTTAGCTAAAGCGAAAACTTCCTTCCTGTTTTGAGGATGAAGTGGATCACCACCACTAAACGTTATTCCTGAAACATAATCTTTGTCTAAAGACTCAAACAATTCTTGTTTTGCATCTTCATCAAAAGGAATACCACCATTGATATCCCAAGTTATAGGATTCTGGCAGTTCTTACAACGATGAGTACATCCCGCAAGCCATAAAACAGACCTCAAGCCTTCACCATTAAGCATATCTTCTTTTGTTATATTGTGGTATCTCATTACATGCTCACTCTGTCTTTAATTTCTTCCATCTTAGCTTGATTCAAACGAGTATCACCTTTAACTCTTGAATATGACAAGTAACCGTTCATTCTGTCAATTTTTGTAAGGTTTCTGCTTCCACATTTTGGGCAAACATCCATATTCAATTCTTGATGACCGCAATCATCGCAATATGAAAGAGCTAAGTTTACACCTTCGTAAAAACCTAAATCCATTGCGCGGTTAACCAATGTTTCAATTGCTCCGGTATTGTAAGATACAGGATATTTTACGTATTGAATTTTACCACCATTCAATAAGTCCCAAAAACGTTTTTCCAAATCTTGTTTTTGAATAGGAGAAATATTTTCTGAAACATGGCAGTGGAAACTGTTTGAAACATATCCTCTATCGGATACATTTTTAACAATACCGTATTTTTTTCTAAATTGTTTTACTTGCAATCCACAAAGATTTTCAGCCGGAGTACCATAAATAGCATAAAGATATCCGTCTTTTTCTTTGTATTCATCAACTTTCTTATTGATGTACTCCATAACCTCAAGAGCAAATGCTCCGTCTTCTACCAAAGATTTTCCGTTATAAAGTTCTTGCAACTCGTTCAATGCAGTAATACCGAATGATGCTGTTGCAGACTTCAAAACCGGTTTAATCTTATCATGGATACCTAAGTGACCGCCCAAGAAACCGCCTTCGCAATAAGCTAGAGGGTTTGTAGAAGCTTTCATTTCTCCTAAGTAATCGTAAGTTCTGATGTGAATTTTTCTGATTAACTCCATATAGTAATCAAGAACTTCATAGAAATCTTTGCTTTCTTTTTGAGCCTTAGCATAAATCAAAGGTAAGTGAAGACTGATTGCACCGATATTAAATCTGCCGACAAAAATTGGTTTATCATTTTCATCAGCTTTATGCATTCCGCCTCTTTCATACCAAGGTGACAAGAATGCTCTGCACCCCATTGGAGATACAACTTTTCCGTATTTTTTGTACATAGAAGCAACATAACCTTCACCGGTCAATGACAACCAATCAGGATACATAGCTTTTTTAGAGCATTCAATTCCTGCATTATAAACATCTTCTAATGGTTTTCCTTTTCCGTGCAAATCTTTATCAAACAAGAACACAATTTTAGGGAACAATACAGGTTTTTTGCAAGACTTTTTACCTTGTCCGTCACGTCTTACGTTAAGCATTACGATTGAAGCCATTTTTTCGAATTTAGATTGCCCTAAACCAGCACTAACTGTAATAAACGGATAGTCACCTCTGCTTGAAGCAACTGTATTGAATTTGTATTCCCATCCTTGGAAACCGTCATGGAAATCTTTTTCTACATCTTTTGTAGCCTGAATATCTGCTTGTTCAGGAGAAATTCCCATTTCAATATATTTTTCATAACTTGCATCATAAGTTTTTTGAGCATAAGGTGCAAGAATTTTATCAACTTCCGGCAATGTGAAACCACCATACTGTTGGCTTGCAGCAGCCATTGTAATATCACCGATTACGTCGAATGCAACGTTCAATGATTTTGGTTCGTTGTACCACAAGTTGCCCATTTCAAATCCGCCTTTTAAAACAGAAGCAACATCAAATAAACAACAGTTCATTGTGTCACGTCTTGCAGACATATCGTGGATATAAATATAACCGTCATTGATAGCTTGAAGTTCTTCAACATTCAAGAAAAACTTTTTATATAACTCTTTGTTCAACTCATTGAAAATCAATGAACGTTTTGTAGACACAAGAGCAGAATCGGCGTTTGAATTTTCTTTATCACCGATGTACATAATTTTTTGGCTTTCTTGATAAACTTTGTCAAGCATATGAACGAAATCCTTTTTATAGTTACGATAATTTCTATAGCTTCTAGCGATTTTAGGACTTACATCTTCAAGGGCACTTTCTACAATGTCGTGCATTTGTGCAATGTTTACTTCTCTAGAGCCTAGGTTTGCAAGTTCGCTTTCCACATATTCAGCAAGATCGCTAAAATCTTCGTCAGAAAGAGAAATCATAACTCTGCCTGCAGATTTTTTTACAGCATTAACAATCTTGTTGAAATTATAATCTTCCCTAGTTCCATCTTTTTTAATCACAACTACTTTACTTGCAATAGCATGATCCTTTACACTTCTTAATTCAGTTGGAACTGTTGCATTCGAAACTGCTTTTTTAGATGTTAATGGTGTAAGATTTACAATCTTATTATTGTCCAAAATATTATTCTGCATATTTACCAATCTCCTTCACTGCGAAATTTACCCCTTGAGGCTGACCAGACCCTGAAAAGTTTAGCTACACTAAGCTTTTCAAGATTTCTTAACCATTCATTTTTTCCAAATCTCGTTTATTTATTCGTAATAATATAATACACCAGTTAAACCAAACATTGCAATAGATTAATAGTATTAGAAAGATTGATTTTTGGATTTATCTTTATTTGGCAAGGTTAACAGGAATTAAAATTTCTTCATAATTTATTTTATTGCTTTAATATTTTTTTCATTATTTAATATTACTAAAAGGATTTATCCTATAATTGCACGAAACCCAAGGAGCATGCTCATAAACATGGACATAAACTATTGAAACTAGCGAGAGTCATGCCTTTTAGTATAAACTGGAGAGAAAAATATGCATAAAACCCATGCCAATATTAACCCTTGGATTGTCATGATTCCTGTCATGATATCCGTATTTATGTATGCACTGGACGAAACAATTTCAAACGTAGCCTTGCCATATATGGCAGGAAGTTTCTCTATAAGCCATAACGAGTCAACTTGGATTATCACAAGTTATCTTGTTGCCAGTGGCGTAATTATTCCGGCGGTTGATTTCTTCTCAAAACTTATGGGCAGAAAAGCATATTTTTTATTAAGTATAACAATATTTACTATAGCCTCAATAATGTGCGGACTATCAACTTCAATGCCAATGATACTTTTTGCACGTATCTTACAAGGCATTGGCGGAGGCGGAATTATGCCGATTTCTCAGGCAATAATTTTCGAAATTTTTCCGAAAGAAAAACGTGCTGCAGCAATGGCAGTTTTCGGACTCGGAGTTGTAATGGCTCCGATTATGGGACCGGCACTCGGAGGTTGGTTGACAGAAACCTGGTCGTGGCCATTTATTTATTTTATTAATGTACCTTTCGGTATTGCAGCTTTTCACCTTACCAAAAGTCTTGTATTTGATCCGGAATATGCAAAAAAACAGAAAAATGTTACAATGGACTATTCAGGGTTTTTCTTCCTATGCATTTGGCTTTTGACACTTCAAGTTGTATTGGATAAAGGTAATGATGCAGACTGGTTCTCTGCAGCTTGGATTTGCAAAACCTTTGCAATATCTATGATGGCAATGCTTGCGTTCTTTACAATCCAAATTAAAAAGAAAAAACCGCTTATTGATTTATCAATTATGAAAGACGGCAACTTCTTCTTCGGCACAATAGTTTTAGTCGTTTTAATGGGTGTAATGATGGCATCGGCAGCTATTTTGCCGTCAATGTTACAAAGATTAATGGGGTACACATCTTTCTTAAGCGGACTTTCAATGGTTCCTCGTGGAGGCGGTTGTCTTTTGGCAACAATACTTTGTGGAGTTTTGACTCCAAAAGTGGGAACAAAACCATTAATTATTGCAGGCTTAATAATCCTTGGAATTGGCGGTTTGATGTTCGGACAGATTAACACAAATATCGCACTTGTTGATATTGCTCTGCCAAACTTTGTATTCGGTTTAGGTATGATTATGGCGATGGTTCCAATGATGAATTTGTCTTGTAGTACTTTGACAAACGACGAACAAACAAACGCAGCTGGGGTTCAAAACTTGTTAAAAAACATCGGCGCAGCAATCGGAACATCAGTTGCAACAACAATGATTTCAAGATTTTCACAGGTTCATCAAATGATGATGGTAGGACATTTGAATTTTGCAAGTGACACATTTGTTCAAAAAATTGGAGCAATGGCTTCAAGTTTTGCAACAAGCACAGATTTGGCAAGTGCTGCTCACATGGCTGAAAATATGGTTTATAACCAGCTTTTGCAGCAATCTAGTTTATGGGGTTATGTAGAAACCTTCAGATACTTCGGCATTGCGGCATTTGTAATTATTCCGTTAGTATTATTAATCAGAACCAAACAGGCTAAAACTGAATAATAAATTTACCCCAACTGTGGAATACAAAACAATTTATCCCTCTTTAAAATGGGTTTAACACCTAAAAAGGAGGGCTAAATGTTTTATAACGTACTAAAATTAAAAGATCTCGGAGAAACTGACAAACAATTTGAAAAAGAAACTCTAATGGAGCATGACAACAGCAGTCTTTCAATTGTATCCTTAAAGGAGAATGAAATAATTGATACTCATACTTCTAAATGTGATGCTTGTGTAATAGTTGTTGATGGCGAAATTGAGTTGCACTTTGATGCAGAAAAATTTAAAGTTGAAAAAGGAGAACTTTTAATGTTCAAAAAAGACGAACAGCATAAAGTTGTCGCATTAAAAGATAGCAGATTTTTGCTTATTAAAATTTAGAATACTAGCATAAAAAACATATCCTGAATAAGCCGAAAATCTACCGTATAGTGTGGATTTTCTACCTTTTCGGGATGGCAACATGTACAGTCATGAAATTTGACTTTCTGAGTGGATTTTTCCCATGCCAATAGTAAACGACAGTAAGGACTCGAACAAAAGGTGACTAAATGTCACGTTTTGTGAGAGGCACGAACCCCGTATCACGATAGTGATAATGGGTTCAATTTCACTGCAGGCGCCATAACAAAAACAAAAACAATATAAATAATCAAAATTTATGGCGGCGGTAAGGGGAATTGAACCCCTGTTTAGAGAATGAGAATCTCTCGTCCTAACCACTAGACGATACCGCTATTTAATTTTCCCAAGTTTATTATATTACAAATATATCCGGATGAGCAATGAAAAATTTCAACTTTTCGAAAAAATTATATTTGTTTTAGCATAGCTTTTGCAAAAGGAGGAAATATGACGAAACATGTTCATCTTGATAACATTGTAAAAGACTTTATCAATAACTTAAAGGTTGATAAACCTATTTACGAAATGAGCGCAGATGAGGCAAGAGACTTTCTTATTGAGGTTCAAGAAAAAGATTATAAAGATCTGGAAGCTTCAGTTGAGGACTTCTCTATTTTCAGCACCCTTGTTGGCAATATAAGCATTAGATTGGTTAAACCAGAAAAATTTAAAAATGAGGTTTTGCCTTTAGTTATATATTGCCATGGAGGCGGATGGGTAATGGGTGACGCAGATGTTTATGATATAACTATCAAAACAATTGCAAATCACAGCAAAGCTGCAGTAGCTTTTGTAAATTACCCTCGTTCGCCCGAGTTTAAATATCCTATCGCCTTAAATCATGTTTACGAAACAGTTAAATTTTTTAGCGAAAACGGTAGCAATTATGGGATTAATCCCCAAAAAATTGCGATTGTAGGGGACAGCGCAGGCGGGAATTTAGCAACCGCAACTGCTATTAAATTGAATTATGAAAGCGAACAGAAACTGTGTTTCCAAGCATTGCTTTACCCCGTTTGCGATGCAGAAATGAACACAAAATCCTATGATGAATTCAAAGACGGACCTTGGTTGAGTAAAAAAGCCATGGAATATTTTTTCAATGCATATTTGGATAACAAAGATCAAAAAAAAGAAATTTCTGTTTCTCCATTGAAAGCTGAAATTGATGATTTGGTAGGATTACCACCAACTTTAATTATCACTGCTGAAAATGACGTCTTACGTGATGAAGGAGAAGAGTATGCGCAAAAACTAATTGAAGCAAACGTAGATACTGCTTGCGTAAGAATTAATAACACAATCCATGATTTTATGATGATTAATCCATTAAAAGACAGTAAAGCAACACATTCCGGTTACAAACTTCTTTGTAAGTTTTTGTACCACGTATTAAATAAATGAATTTATAGATTTAAATTTCCATTTTTTCTAACCTTGCGTAACATACAATTTATATGTATAATAAACACAGTCACGATATAGGAGAGAAATTATGAAAGAAAAAATTTTAAACGCATTAATCATTATCGTTCTAATTGCGTTAATTGTGGAAATTGCATTCAAAGAACCTGAAAACAGATATGAAGTTGTTACCAGCAACAATATGTTGACAATCCTTGTTGACAAACAAACTGGTGAAACATGGAGAAATTGTATTTGTGGAGAAAAATCAAATGTTCCTGGATGTTGGGAAAAAATGGTTACAATCAACCCGGAAAACTTCAACAAACCGACTGGTGAAGCAAGAGCAATAAAAAAAATGATGGCTTTGCAAAAAAAACAAGCAAAACTTCAAGAAAAATTAAACAAAAATCAACAACCACCTCAACAAGCTCCTCAAGGGCAAAATGAACCATTGAGAATTGGTGGTTAGTCAAAAGACTATAAAACAAGATAAATTACGGAGTCAAAAGTATTCACATTTTAAAGAATGAATTTTGACTCCGTAATTTGTTGTTAACTTTATTTCCGTTAACTATCAGGTCTTGACTTATAAAAAAATAACCTTAAATAAATATTGTAGATTTCATACGAAAGTATGACGTAAGTTAGCAGGTTTTAGTATATAGTTAACATACCAGAGGGTAGATTTGTGTTAAACGGAATATTTCAACGTCCATATTTAAATAAAGATGCGCGTAGTCTTGTTAAAAGGAAGCAAGATGACGAGCAAAACACTTCTTCTGCTCAACGTGAAGAACAAGCAGACCAAAATGCCAAAAGCAAAGGGCTTCAGTACGTTGAACGCAAAACTCCTACTTACACTCCGGCTTATCAACAACAGCAAAATAACAATGGAGAACAAGTTGACTGGCGTCAAATGCGCTCACAAATCCAGGCGCAAGCAAGACAAAACATCTCTCAACCAGCTCAAACAACAGCTCAAACTTCTGAAACAGCGGAAGTTATGCCAACAAAAACTTTGTCAGGCAGAAGCACTGTTATAAATATTGCACAAATTCTAAAAGATTTTAGAAACACCGCAGTTGCAATCGGAACTCCTGACGATATTAAGGAAGAAGTTAACGGTTACTTGTCTTTAATTGAAGCGCAGGTAAAAAAAGATAATCCGAACACCAAACTCGTTAAATCAAATTTAAAAAATGCATCATCAATCCTTGATACATATATTTCACAAACCTTGAACAAAGATTCTAAAGTTGTTGAAAACTGGGTTGATGCTCTTTTCTTACAACAAGTTGATTTTAAATACAATGAAGGCGATATTAACCCACAATTCCTTGTTAAATTTCCGGAAGGAAGTACTCAAGAAACAACTAAAGCAGAAGAAAAAACAACCATTGCTGATACTATAATCGAACCTGTTGACAAAGAAATCGAAACAGAGTCTAAAGTTGTTTCACTGATCCCGCAAGACAAAGAGTTGAAATCCTTATTCATTCAGTCTAAAAAACTGGCTTATGCTAACGAACCTGAAAAGGCAATCACTTCTTTCCAAAAAGCACTAAAAAGAGCTGATGAAATCGGTGATTCCGAAACAAAATCAAAAGTTTATTATGAAGTCGGTAAAATCTACGACGATCACGATTACTATTCTCAAGCATTGACAAGCTATAACAATTCTCTTAACACAAATGATAAAAACGTAAAAACCAAAGCCCATTACGCAATGGCGCAGATTTATGATGATGTAAACCAGATTAAACCAGCAATGGATCACTATTTTAATTCAATATCGTTTGCCGGCGAAACAGAAAACTTAACAGCACAAACAACGTCTTTAACCAAAATGGGGAACATTTTGACAGATATGTACGATGATGAAGCAATGGATTACATCTCAATTGCAGATGATTTGGCTTCACAAACTGATAATTCAAAACTAAAAGGTTTTGTATCATCAAGCATGGGGGATGCATTTGAAAGATTTGGTTTTTCTCAAGACGCATTAAAATCATATTCGAAAGCCGTAAAACATTATACCGATGCCGAATCACCATTAAAAACAGCTCAAAATTACACCAAAGCAGCGGACATTATGGTTGAACACAGCAATGTTTCAAAAGCTAAAGGGCTTTTGGCAAAAGCTCAAAACTACGCAAGACAGACAGATGACGTTAATTTGATGAACGAAATTAATGACAAGTTGAACAGTCTTGAAATGTTGGGCTAGATAAAATTACTCAAGTTGTCATTCTGAAAAGACAGAAAATCTAGCGTTCAGCGTAGATTTTCGTCTTATTCAGAATCTATCAATGCTGATTAAAGCTGAAGTATCATTGTTGGGCTGGCGTCTTGAAATTACTTCTCGCTCGGAACTGCCATTCATATTGCTGTCGCAGATATGAATTTCGTTCCTCGCTCTCCGAGTTAGACACTCGTCCGTAATTTCGCAAAGCCCAACCTACTGTAACAACTATTGAATAACAATATCGTTATCTTACCCTCTCCCGAATTTCAGCCATTCTCATCCTGACAATGGAGAAATTCTACCCTCTCACAGTGAGAGAGGGTAATTTGACTCCGTAATCTGTTGTTTATTTGCATAAATAACTGATATTATCAATTATCAATAATCTGATACGGTCTTTTCACTTCTCACGTTTCACTTTTCACTTATTGTCTTATTCACTTCTATAAGCCATTAGTGCCTAGTATCTTAACCCGATACCGACATTAACATTCCTAAACCTGAACTCTTATCAGACTATTTACCTTATTCCCATCTTGTTCAATCAATTTAATTGCATCTTGCATATTTTTTTCTTTTACAAGTTCTGTAATTACAGTAATATCAGCTGTATTATCTTCGGATACACAGCGTTGAACAATACTTGCAAGGCTTATGTCATGATTTGCACAAATCGTTCCAATTTTACCTATTACACCTTTATTGTTTTTAGCATTAATTGATATATAATACTTGTTAATTGTATCCGCAATGTCTTTCATATTGGCATTTTGAGAGTGTTTACACCTCATCATCGGCAAGATATAATCTGATTTTCCAACCTCTGCTGATATTGCTAAAATATCACCAACTACAGAACTTGCTGTCGGAAATTCACCGGCTCCTGGTCCTGAAAGGGTAATATTTCCTACAGGATGACCACTCAAAGATACCGCGTTAGTTACGTAATCAATGTGGGCTAGAGTTGATTTTTTAGAAACCAACATTGGATGAACCCTTACATCAGCATTGCCACTTTCATCCATATATGCAGAAGCAATCAGTTTGATTTTATAGCCCAAATCGTTTGCAGCGTGCATATCTTGAACTCTAATTTTTGTAATCCCTTCACGATATACATTTTCAATTTTTATACGTTGTTGAAAAGTTATTGAGGCCAATGTCGCAATTTTATATGCAGCATCAAATCCCTCAACATCGCCAGTTGGATCAGCTTCGGCATAACCAAGTTCTTGAGCCTCTTTCAATACACTTTCGTAAGAAGCACCTTGCACATCCATTTTAGTTAAAATGTAGTTTGTTGTACCATTTACTATTGCTTCGATTCTGTTAATTTTATTTCCGGCAAGAATTGTTTTAATTGGCATTATAATTGGAATTCCACCGGCAATAGCAGCTTCATAGAGAATAACTTTGTTGTTTTCTTCAGCAATTTTGAAAAGTTCTTCGCCTCGTTTGGCAAGAAGTTCTTTGTTAGCAGTAACAATATGTTTCCCATTTTTAATAGCTGTTACAATCAGGTCAAATGCAGGCTCTAAACCGCCAACAAGTTCCGCAACAATATCGATTTCAGGATCATTAACAATTTTGTATGCATCGTCCGTGATTATAGAGCTGTCCAAGCCATCTATATCTCGTTTTTTGTTAATGTTACGAACCGCAATCGCTTTAACTTCAATGTTATCAAAAGATTTTAGAGTTTTAAAAACTCCTGAGCCAACAGTGCCCAGCCCAATAATTCCGATTTTAATTTTTTTTTCCATAGAAAGATAGTATCATAAAACCGCGGATTTTGGCAAGCTTTTAACTTTAAAACAACTATTTACAGATATTTTTTTCCGTCCTATTAACTTCGCCGTTAGAAATATCAATCGTAACTTCTTTTGCATAACCATTTGTTCCGTATGTTGTTACTACTGAATGAACTTCATCCGGATGAGCTTTATTACTTACAAAAGTTTTATTTACAACATTTTTGGTATTTCTTTTAAACAAATTATAATTTGCAACAAACCACTGTGTAGGAATAAACTCACCTTTTTTATATGTAATGTCAAGAACACGTTCCGGTTTTGTTGCTGTTGCAGGAATTTCAATAATTCTGTTAAGGGTATTTCCGTTATCAGAAAAAACCTCTGTTGCAAGGTTTTTAACTAAAGTCTGAGGCTTAAATCCTATTTTCATAATAAAAAATCCTTTCAATTATATATAGGGGTAGTGTATATTATACACTTAATATAATCCCGTAAATCTTTATTGTAAAGGATTTATTTACAAGTTTTTTCAAATTTT
>USOK01000020.1 GCA_900556295.1 uncultured bacterium
AGATAATTGTTTGTTCCATAAATCAGATGGTGTTTATTATGTGAAACTAGGATCAGATAAAAAAGAAAAAATATATAATTACAACGGAGAAATTGAAATTACAATACTGGAAGGTTATGTAAAGTTTCGAGAAAGAAAAATACATAATGATGATAATATAGAAGATAAGCAAGAAATAATAAAAATATGGTAATATCATAGAATGGCTATCCGTTGAAGCCACAGAAGTTGGGGGGTATAATAATTTTTATGATTTTGTTTTTGATTCAGCGACAAACATATCTAAACCGTTAAAATATAAATTTACAGATAGAAAAGATTATAAATTTAATATGAAGAGAAAGTATGTCATATGGGCATGGAAAGGTGATTATTTGAATTTGGGGGCAGGATGTGAAGTGGGTTTCTATAACACTTATGGAAGTACGAAACATTACTTTTTTGTAAAAAAAATATTTACAGAATTAGAGATGCGGTACAATGGAAATTTAATTAATAACTATAGGCCGCCGAAATCCAAAGGAGAAAAAGTGGGGCATTCATGGTGGATTACAACATTTAATGCTGGTATGCAAAATAATGTCAATCCTTCAAAGATTGGATTCCGATGTGTAGCAGATCTATCTGTATTAAAAGCTTATGCTCGAAAAGCATTGGAAAGACGACTTGAAAAATCAAAGAGGTGGAACGTTGAAGGAAACAAGGCGACTTTAAAATGGAACTATTAGTGAAAGAGGAATTAGATTGAAAAATAATGCTGATTTGATTATTTTTCACACGGCTATTTGTTTCTGAGCGAAAACAAATAGCCATGATTGCAGATGAGAAATCGCCTGCGCGAATTTCTCATCGCATCTTCGCAACAAGTTGCTCAGAAATGAGGAATACCATGGATAAAAAGAAAAAGATATTAATAGTTGGAAATTCAGCAAAAGAATATGCGCTTGTAAAAAAATTTAAAAATTATGATTGCGATATTTTTGTATTATCAGGAAATTCTGCGATAAAAGAACTTGCGGAATGTGTTGATATTAGAGAAGAAAATGTGCAAGAAATATTGGAATTTGTACTTGAAAATGCTATTGATTTGACAATTGTTGCGTCAGAAACGGCAATAAAAAATAATATTGCGGAAATATTTCAAGCTAATAATCAATTAATTTTTTGCCCGACAGCGCAGAGTGCTCAGTTTGCATTGAATCGTTCCGCTGGAAAAAGATTTCTTTATAGAATGAGAATTCCTACTCCTCGTTTTGGAATATTCGACAAACAGCAGATGGCTGTTGAGTACTTAAAAACTGCACCAATGCCTCAAGTTATCCGAGCTGATGAAAACTCAAATGGTGCTGATAGGCTTGTTTGCACAACTTTTGCAACAGCAAAAACATTTGTAGAGGATTTGTTTGCAAAAGGTGAAAATAAAATTGTATTAGAAGATTATGTTTATGGACATGAGTTTACGGTTTATGTCGTAACTGACGGTTACAGTGCATTGCACCTTGCAACTGTCGCAAATTATAAGTTTGCAGAAGATGGTGATGGCGGAATTTTAACTTCCGGAGTTGGAGCTTATACACCTGATTATAAGGTTTCTAAAGATGTTGAAAACTCTGTTATGAGAAATATTTTAGAAAGAGTTTTAGATTCTTTGCAGAAAAAAGAAACTCCATATCTTGGGATTCTTGGTATAGATTGTGTTTTGACTGGTGATGGACAGTTTGTGACTCTTGATTTTAAGCCATTCTTAGCTGATCATGATGCAGAGGCTGTTTTAAATTTGATTGATGAAAATTTGTTAACTTTATTTGAAGCATGCGCTGTTGGTTCATTTGCTGATGATTATGAAAGTATAAATGTTTCGGATGATTCTTCTGTTGCATGTGTGATTTCAGCTCGTAAAAAAGGTGAAATTATTAAGGGGATTGATCTAGTTGAATCAGATATTACTCATTTTGCAACTGTTAAAAATAAATATTTGGAATATGAAACAGCTGAAGGGAAAACTCTTGTTTTAACTAAAACGGCTAAAACTCTTTCTAGAGCTAGAAAACATCTGTATGAAGATGTTGAACTGATTTCATTTAGTGGCAAAAAATGCCGTACTGATATTTGCGAGCAGGTTGAAAAATTTTAGAACTTCATTATATATAAGAATATGAAGAACTATTATTCTATTCTTGGAGTTACACCTGACAGTACATGTGCTGAAATTAAATCAGCATACAGGCGTCTTGCTCGAAAATTTCATCCTGATGTAAATCCAAACGGTGCATCTCGCTTTAAGGATATTACAGAGGCATATGAAATTCTTTCAGATGCAAAAAAACGTTTTCAATATGACACTATAAATGGATTTTTTAAATCTGCTCCAAAACAAGAAAAGCAACATACTACTTCAAAGCAGGCTCAAGCGCAGTATGAAAAACGAGCAGAAGAACGGGTTAATGACGAAAGATCTAAAACTCAATCTAATCCTCGGATGTGCAAAGAAGAATTTTCAAAAAAAATTAATGACATATTTGAAAATTTTGCAAAAACTAAAAAAGAAAAAACTCAACCAAAACGAGGAACTGACATTTATGAAGATATTTCTATTACTATAAAAGAGGTTATGAATGGGGCAGAACGTACTGTTAATGTTGTACATTCTGGGGAATGCCCGCATTGCAAAGGCAGAAAGTTTATAAATGGTTCAATTTGTACTGTTTGTAACGGATCTGGTGAAAAAACTGAACATCGCAAAATTTCTGTAAAAATTCCAAAAAATGTAAAAAATGGTGCTAAACTTCGTATTAAGTCAGAAGGTAATTGTGGTGAAAATGGTGGAAAAAACGGTGATTTGTTCTTAAAAATAAAAATAGAGCCAAATTCAAGAATTTCTTTTGATGAAAACAATATTATATATAATGTTCCTATTACCCCGTTTGAAGCTGTTTTGGGTGGCGAAATTTATGTCCCTGCATTTGACGGTAATATAACTTTAAAAATTCCTGCCAAAACACATTCTGGACAAAAATTTCGCCTTGTAGGTCAAGGTGTAAAACAGAATGGGAAAATTGGTGACATGATTGTAATTGTGCATATTGAAATTCCTTGTTCTTTGTCGGATGATGAAATTAGGCTTTATGAAAAGCTAAAAAAAATGTCGTCACAAAATATAAGAGAGAATTTATTAAATGAATAAGGTAAAAATCAAAGAAATATTTGCATCAATCCAAGGTGAAGGCCCTTATGTTGGCTATAAACAATTATTTGTTCGTTTTTGCAACTGTAATTTAAAATGCAATTATTGTGATACAGAGTTTTCTGCGAATGAAAATTTTATTGAATATTGTCCAGTTGAACTTGCGCAAGAAGTTAATCAATATAAGGATGTACGTTCTATTTCTTTGACAGGTGGTGAACCTTTGCTGTCTGTTGAGTTTTTGAAAGAATTCTTGCCATTAGTAAATAAAAAAATATATTTAGAAACAAATGCAACATTAGCAGATAAATTTTTGGAGATAAAGCCTTATGTTGACATCGTTTCTGCTGATATAAAACTTGAAAGTGCAACAGGAATCAGAGATGCATATAAATTTCATGACAAGTTTTTTGAAGCTTGCAACGGCGTTGAAACTTTTGCCAAAATCGTATTTAATAACTATATTTCAGACGAAGAACTTAAAAAATGCTGTGAACTAGGTAAAAAATATAATATTGAACTAATTCTACAACCGGAGATGATAGAGGGGAATAAAATGTCTGTGGCATCTGAATTTTCAGCTGAAGTTTTAGATAAATTCCTACAGCATTATGAAAATGTTCGTCTAATTCCTCAAGTACATAAGTTTTTAGATGTTAGATAAAAATATCCTTTTATATTTATATTCTTTATGTAATTGCTAAAATTCTTGTCATTTGTAAAGATTTGTTATACAATTATAATAGTTTAGTATGAATTTATAGAGGTTTAATAATGTCTGTTAAAAGAGTTTTACAATATGGCGAAAAGAGTTTGAGAGAGCCTTCTAAAGAGGTTCATAAGGTTTCTAAAAAAATACAAGAACTTGTTCAAGATTTATTAGAAACTATGTATGCTAAAAACGGTGTAGGGTTGGCTGCTCCGCAAATTGGTGTAAATTATAGAGTTTTTGTTATTGATGTTTCTAAAAATGATGAACCTCTTAATCCGATCGTTTTTATTAACCCCAAAATTATTAAAAAATCGGGTGCTGTTATTGCTCAAGAAGGGTGTATCAGCTTTCCAGAAGCTTATACTGATGTAAGACGTTACGCTAATGTTATGGTTAAGGCGCTTGATAGACATGGCAGACCTTTTGTTATGGAAGCTAAAGACGGGGAACTCCTTGCTCGAGCTATTCAACACGAAAATGATCACCTTGATGGAGTTTTGTTTATTGATCATTGTGTAAACCGTTTTGAAACAGATAAGATTTTAGCAGAGCATAAGCTGCCTCCAGTAGATCCTGATTTGTTGCTTGAAGAACCAGAAATTGATGAGGAGTTGAACAAGTGATAAATATTGTATTTTTTGGAACTCCTGCAATTGCATTGAAATCATTGGAATATTTATATAATTCTGACAAAATTAATGTTCTTGCTGTTGTTACTCAGCCGGACAAGCCTGCAGGCAGAGGCCATAAAATGATGATGTCTGTTTTAAAACAGTTTGCTATAGAACATAAACTGCCGGTCTTTCAGCCTAAATCAATAAGGAAAGAACCTGAAATTCAGGAAGAATTAAGAAAATTAAATCCGGATTTCTTTGTGACTTTTGCTTTTGGACAAATTTTGTCTCAAGAGGTTTTGGATATTCCGAAATACGAAACAATTAATCTTCATGCGTCACTCCTTCCTCGTTATAGGGGAGCAAACCCAATTCAGCGTGCGATTATAAATGGAGATAAAGAAACAGGAATTTGCACAATGATTACAGAACTAGGGCTTGATTGCGGTGATGTCTGCCAAAGAGAAAAAATAGAAATTCCGAATGATATGACTTGTCTTGATTTGTTTGAACGAATTAGTATTGATTCTCCAAAATTGTTGGAAGAGACATTAATTGGGCTCGTTGAAGGTTCAATTACCCCAGAAAAACAAGCAGAAATTGGTGTTTGTATGGCAAACAAGTTGACGAAAGAAGAGACATTGATTAATTGGGCAAAGTCTGCACAAGAAATTCATAATCTTGTTAGAGGAATTTATAAAATGCCATCTGCATATTTTATTTATAATGATAAAATTATTAAAGTTCTAGAAACTAAAGTTGTGGAAAGTGATTGTAATTGCAATTGCGGAGAATTTGTAAAAGTATCAAAAGCTGGAATAGAAGTAGCGTGTGGAAAAGATAATCTTTTGCTTGTAAAGGTTAAACCAGAAGGTAAGGGTGAAATGTTTGCTCGAGATTGGGCAAATGGTTTGCACATTGCAAAATAGAGGAATGAAATATGATTACTAAAGGAATTCGAGGAGCAATAACTGTTGTAGAAAACACTTCTACTTCTATAAAAAAGGCAACTCTTGAACTTTTGTCGGAAATGATTGAAAGAAACAGTATTTCTGTTGAAAATATTTCTCATGTTATTTTTACTCTAACTGATGATTTGAATATGGCTTTCCCTGCCAAATTTGCTCGTTTAGATTTGGGTTGGGACAATGTTGCCATGATGTGTTTTCATGAGTTAAATGTTCCGAATTCTCTTGAAAAATGTTTACGAGTTTTAATAGTAGTAAACTGTGAAACAGATTTTGTTCCACAGTTTGTATATCTAAAAGGTGCATCTAATTTAAGATGAATTAATTTCCTATAATTTAGTAATCTCTGTCATTGCAGGGTCCAATAGGCGTCTGCCAATGTTTGGAAATTCAATTGAGCAAAGCATTTTATTGCCATATTTAATCATTTTTTCAACAACGCCTTCGCCATATTTTGGAGTTGAAACTCTGTCCCCAGGGTCAAGTTTTTGTTGTTCTTGTTCTTCAATATCATTGGCGTTATAAATTGGAACTACAGGTGGATGCTCTTCAGGATATTCCGAAATTTCAGGTGTTATTCCATTATCAGATGCTAAATCTCCAATCAAATTTAAATCATCTTCAGTTAATTCATCCGTTTGCAAATCAGAAAGTTCGTTCATATTTACGTCTTCATCAGGAAGTTTTTCATAGATTAATTTGTCAACATCTTTGGCTGCTTGTTCAATCATAGCATCGTTTTCGTTGTACGGTTGAGGTTCTTGAAAATCTTCTTCAATGTCGTTTTCTTCGACAGAATAGTCGATTTCTGGTTCAAGTGGAAGAACTTCCGGCTCAGAACTGTCAATTTCTTCATCATCCAAGATGTTGTATATTGGGGCGTTGTCATCTTCTGTTTTGGTGTATTCTTCTTCTATCGATGAAATCTGAGGTTCGCCTGATACTATTTCTTCATTTATAATTTCTTCTTCTACATTATTTTCATCAGAATACTCACTTGGTTCTTCAGCGTCAGCAGGAATAATTTCTTCTTCAAAATTATCTGAAATATCATCATTAGCTACGTAATTGTTTTTGAAATCTTCTTCAATAATAGGTGCTTCTTCGTTTTCTTCAAAAAAGTTTTCAGAAAGCTGTTCATCATCAACTTCTTCTGTAGTTTTTTGACCGTCATCTAAAAAAGTTGTGTCTTCGCTTATGTCAATGGAATCACTAGCTTCCCGTGAGACTTCACTTTCTTCAAAATTAGGACTTTCATTTATATCTATGTCTGGATATTCAACATCCGGAGTCTGAAACTCTGTAATATTTTCGTCGTTGTTGGTTTCATTTTCAGAAAAATCAATATCGTCGGAATTTTGTTGGTTTCCTTCTACACTACTGGGTAGTTCATTATTATCTAAGTTGATTTCTTCTTCCAAGTCTTGTGTAATTGTGTCAGTCTCTTCTAGAGGAGTTGGTTGCTCAGATGCAGGTGATGTTTCTTCACTATTTTCTTCATTTTCAGTATCGTCATCTTGGTTATCCAAATCAAGTTCATCAAGCTCGACAATAAATGGAATATTTTGAGTATGTGCTCCGTAAACAATGAATTCATCAGGATTCAACTTGTTTAGGAAAGTGTTATAACCTGCGAAATCGTGTTGTAAGGTTTGAGGCGCAAATAAAATAAGGTTTTGAGCAGAACTTTTTAGTTCTGACAAATATTTATATTCGTGTCTGCAAATAATTGTTGTGAAAATTCCTTCTTTAGAAAGGTACAATTTTAATAATTTTTTGTTTGAATTTGAACTGTCAACTTTGATAAATGAATAAATATCTTCATCCTCATTTTTCATTACTCCATATGAGTATTTGATAATTTCTTTTTGGAGTTCTGGAGTTAAATCAGAAACGTCAATAACAGTAATTGTTTTTTTGTCTATTGCAATACTCAAGCTCAATACATCTTTAAGAGTTTCTGCAAAAACATTATATTCTTTGTATTTTAAAAGTTTATTTTTAAGTAAGATTAATTGCGGAATTTGTGTTTCTCTATATTGTTGATCGATAACATTTACAAAAGCATCAAAAGGAAGATAAGCTTCTGGAAGTGATTTTACGTATTCTTGAACTTCTATAAATATATCTTGAATAATTGCTCTGCTTGTTGCATCAACATCTTCAAGATCATTTTCATAAATATAATTGATTGTATTATAGTTTAATGGAAGTTTAAAATCTTTACCAAAAACAAGCTTGTTTTCAGCTTCAAACAGTCCGTCTGTATCAAAAATTACAACTTTTTCATCAATTTGTTTTGCAATATTATTGATTAGCGTATTTGTGTTTTCATTGTTGTCTGAGCATACAAGCAAATTGTTATCTAAGATGGTTTTGTCAATGTTCAGAGTGACATTTTGCTGAGCAAGTTGGCCAAGTACTAATGGAGTTTCTACAGGGATGATATCTAGCAATTCGCTAGATGGTAGTATGGAAACAGTTGATTTTAATGAAGGGATTGTCCCATTATAATTTTTAAGAATACCTTCTTCGTTAAATGTAAATAAAAGTTTAACAATTGCAAAATTGGTTAACTTATCTGCTTTTACATTTACAACCTGCGCTACATAAGGTGTGTTGGCATCTTCAATGATGACAAATCCTGAAAGGGCAAGGTTATCCTTTACATCATAAGCTATCTTAACTAAATTATTCTTAATCTCCAGTACCTGCATTATACTTCCTCTCTTTGAGTAAATTTTACCATGAACATGCTAATTTTGAACCAAATCTTGAAGTTTGTTATAGATTTCAATAGTTAGAAGGCAAATCTTTAAATCTCTTTTTACTAAACTTTTAATAGTTTCTTTATAACATTTTAATAATGCTTTATTAAGTCCATTGTCTTGTGACAAAAGCTCTCGAATTTTGTCAGAATATTCTTTATCTCTTGTGTTAGGTTCTATTTTGTCGGCAATAAAAATGATTTTTTCAAAATCTGTCATATTGAGTTTGCCAAGAGTATGCCATCTTATTGCAGAAATAATTTCTTTATCTGTAATATTGAATTCTGTTTCTGCAATATACGCACTAACAGGTGCGTGAAGCGTTTTGTAGTTTAACATTTCACACTCTTCAACATCCAAGTGTTGATGTATGATATCCAGTAGTTTTTCATTAGAAAAACATTTTGCGCAATCGTGTAAAAGCCCAGCAAGATATGCTTTATCTTGATTTAATCCAAATTGTTTAGCTAATTCTTTGGCGCAGTTCGCTGTTCCCAATGTATGAATATATCTTTTTTCGTTTAAGTTTTCTTTAAGCCATTCCTGTATCTTTGTATAATTCATTTTTGTAAATGTACTCCTCTACTTCTTTTGTGACAAGGTCGTTAATTGGTAAGTTCTGTTTTAGTCTGTTCCTTAATTCTGTTGACGAAATGTCGATAAACGGCATTTGCGTGAATTCAAAATTATATCCTTTTTCTTTTAGAAAATTAAGATTTGCGCTTTTATTTTCTCTTATAAAAACAATAAAATCAACAATTTTTTTGAATTTTTCGCTTTCGTACCAGCTCTCAATTTTTTCAAATGCATCAGTGCCTATAATGAAATTAATTTTCCCGTCTATGTTGTATTGCTTATATAGCTTAAGTACTGTTAGATAGGAATATGATTTACATTCGCTTTTATATTCAATATCTGAAATTTCAAAATGAGGGTTGTTTTGTATTGCAAGTTTAACCATATTGAAACGATGACGGGACATATTAGGATTGTAATCTTTGTGAGGAGGCTTATACGCCGGAATAAAAATGATTTTGTCAAATCCGTAGTGAGCCAAAACATATTCTGCCATTTTTAAATGAGCCCTGTGAATAGGGTTAAAAGTTCCTGAAAAAATGCAAAGTTTCATAAGTGTATTATAGCAGAAAATAATCGTGAAATTAAAAAAGTTACTAAGTTATTAGGACACTTAGATATTAAGTTTTTATCGCGCAACGGTTCATCAATATATGAAGTACAAACTAACATAGTCACAGAGAATTCCATACGTAGCACAAGAAAAACCTGATTTCGGGATGAAATCAGGTAAAAATTTGTAGGGGAAAAATTAATTGGAGTTAAAATGTTAGATTAAGTGTAAAGCTTGTTTATTTGCCATTGCGATGAAATTCATCTGGGCAAAAAGCATTTCAGAGCGATCTTCAAATGGCTGATTATTGTTGACTGTAACTTGATTTTCATAAATGTTTTTAAGTTTGTCATCAATTTTCTTTAGGTTTGCTACTGCCATTTATTTGCCTCTCATTCTTTTTATTAAGTGCTTGTGTATATATAAAGTATATACAAGTTGTAAAATTTCACAAAAGACTTAATTCGTTACATTTCTTTACAAAGACTATTTTAAGGCAATAATTAAAGAGTTTTTGTTTTTATAATTATATAGGGGAAAATTGTATAGTTATGCTTGACAATGATGTAAATCAAAAACAAAAAATACCTCAATTTCAGTCTATGTCGCAGGCTCAGAGCTTAAGCGCTCAGCAACAACAGGCGATGCAGGCTGGAAATCCAGAGTTATTAAAGCAAAATATAGAGGATTCTTATGTCGCAAATAGGGTCTCAGAATCGGCAGATGATCCTAAGGGGATGCTTTATACTGCAGGAATAGCTGTACCTACTTGGTTTGCAATTTCTCAAGGAATGGACTATTTTGCCAAAAAATCCCGTGGAAACTATGAAGGAACTGTTCAATATAAAATTGGACAATTTGGGGATAAGATTTCAAATACTGTTACCGATAGTGGATTAGCTAAGTCAGATTTTGGTCAGGGCATTGCTAATGGATTTAAATCTTTCAAAAATTTTGTAAAAACCAAAATTATTGATAAATCAAAAATTTTGAGTTCTTTTGCATACACTCCGTCTAAACCTGAATTAGATATGGTTATAGGTCAGTATGAGGGAATGCGAGGTATGCAATTGTTTGATTACCCTCAACATGGAGAACAATTTGTAAAACCTTTGAAACATGTTGAAGATTTAGACTGTTACGGCGCAAAAGAAGCTGATATTAATAAATTCAAAGATTTAATTAATAGGGCAACAACTCCTGAAGCAAAGGCAAAAATTCTACAAGAAGCAGAAGTTGAAACAATTTTAAGAAATTCTAGAAGAAACTTATCAGCTTCTCAAATAAATTCAGAATTAGCATCATTTAAGGCATTAAAACCTGAGCAGAAAATTGCTAAATTAAAAGATATGAAGGCTTTTGAGTGGGGTTACAATAGTTTTAAAGAAATGGAAGATATTGTAAAACATGCTCAGAATAATATGCCAAAAATCTTGCAAGCGACAAATGATGCTAACCCAAGAATGTTTGCTCGAATTTATGGTTCTATGCATAGTACAACCGGGAAAATGGTTAACAAAATATTAGGACGTGAGGTTTATGCTAGTGAAACCGCGAACAAACTGGCGGCTGCATTAGGAAATGTTGACTTAAAAGAAAATCCGGAACTGGCAAACGTATTGCAAAGAACCGGTTTAGATAAGAAAATTCCTAAGACTCTTTTTGGTAAAGCGTTTACAAAATATTCTCACATGGTTTTGGAAGGTGCTACAAACAGGGTAGCTGGCGGAAAACTTGTGGCAATTATGCAAGCCGGATATTTGGCTGATGTTTTGTATAAAACAGCCAAAGCGGACGGTGGTTTCTCGGAAAAAGCTAAAACTTTTGCTGAGCGATTTACTGAAATGTTGGCATTCTTTATTTGTATGCCATTTGCATTGAAATTAATGCACCACATCGGTGGTTTGCAATATGCAGGTATGGATAAAAAAGCTGTGGAAGCTTATAGACAAGCCCTAAAAACTCATAATGAAAAAGCTATGGGTGGTTTGTTTAAGGATAGAAAAGCTTGTAAAGAATCAGCTAAAAAACTTAAAGAAATGCGTAATGCCGGAGTTAAAAATCCGATTACAAAATTGTTTAAATTCGTTGGTCGTGTTGTTACAGTAGGCTTGGAACAAATTAGACCTTATGATAAAAAAGCAATCACAAGAAATGGCATTTGGGATAAAATTAAAGATCTTGGACATCATCCAAAATTCGGAATGAAGCAGATGGCAGGTTACCCAATGAGAATTATTTTGGGTATGATGGTTTTACTTCCGATGTTCAACAAGATTGCAGTAAAAGGTTCTCACTTGTTATTTGGAAAACCAAAACATTCTGTCTTGGATGAAGGTAAGGAAGAAGAAAAGACTAAACAACAATCGCAAAATCAACCAATGCCTCCGCAACAGTTGCAACAGCCTAGTAAACAAGTAAATCAAGCTCAGCAAACTCAAACTGTTACACAACAAACAATGTCTCAAAACGGTGTAAATGGGCAATCAAATTTGTTAAATAAATACAAAAATGGTCAAAATCAAACCGTAAATTCAACTACAACAACGACTACAACTACTACAACAACTAATAATTCAGGAGATAAAAAACAAACAGAACCTGTAAGAACTTATATTCCATCTCCAATGGGGGTTCAACTTCAAGCAAATGAAGATTTGTCTGCTGCTGACGCAGCTATGCGCAGAGCAGATAATGCAGAAAAACTAGCTTTGCAAGCATTGAAGATGAATTAGTGTAAAGATTTAATAAATTTGCCCTCCTTCTAAATGTATGTTACAATACGTGAGGAGGGTTTTATGGTAGCGACATTTGATTATAAAAATTTTGCAAAAGACTTAAAAAAACAGGCAGAACAAGTTATACCTGATGACATTGCATCAGAACATAAAAAAGAATTTTTAGATAGAATTTATGATTTTACGTATATAGCAGGAGAAGCGTTCTCAAACGATGAAACTATTGATAGTCCTGATACTGCCAAGGCATTGACTCAAGTTATTTCAGAATGGACATTCCATAAATATGTTGATTTACTTCGTTCTGATATCCCTAAAATGTATCATGAAAGTATTTTGCAAAAGGTCGCTTATGTTGCTTTTGAAATGGGAAAAGAATCTGAATTTAGCAAATTGTCTCAAGACCAAATGCTAACGCTTGTTGAATACCAGACTAGAAAAGCTTATGAAAAGGCTTGCCAGAAATTGTTAGATAACGGGCAAATTTCAGAAGATGCGTACAATAAAGCTATGCATTTGTCTAATGTTGATGAGTACTCTGATAAACTTTGCCATAACATAAAAATAATTAAACCAAAGAAAAGCACTTTGCCGTACTCAATTACAGCACTAATTGTCGGTGTGGTCGTCTTAAGTTTGAATTTGTTTTATAAGGATTCTCCAAGTTTAGTATTGATAAATACATTTGCACTGATGTTTTTGTCAATGTTTATTGGCATTTATATTGGAGCTCAAATATTTGGAAAATAGTAAAGGCGATATTGAAATTCGCAAAATACTATGATATAATGAGATTAGCTCTGTATAGGTGCTCATTTTGTTCCTACATTTATTATAAAAGGGAGAATTGACTCCGACAGGATGTGAAGTATACCCGCCGATTGAAAAATCGCCAGCGGGAAACGGATAATCCGGGGCGTTCACCCACCTGCGAGACCACGCAGGTAACAAAATCACATCTATGCAGGGCTTTTTTAGATGAGTTTAAGAGGAGGGACTGGTATGAAAAAGCTTGATTTAAAAAGAGCCATCGGGGGGGGGGCAATCACGATGAGTCTT
>USOK01000021.1 GCA_900556295.1 uncultured bacterium
TGATGACTATCCCGCCAATATTGAACAGTAAAAAATCAACATTGATAGATAGTAGGTTGGGCTTTCCTGAAGTGCACCCACTAAAACGCATCTGTCTTAATAGGGTTTTTAAATTTAGTAATATTGCCTTGGAATAGAAGTTTTACAGTACCAACTGAACCATTTCTGTGTTTTGCGATAATAATTTCGGATTCACCTTTAGATTGAGCCTTTGCAGCGATTTCTTCCTCGCCATCCTCAGCTTTTCGGTAATACTCATCACGATAAATAAACATTACAATATCGGCGTCTTGTTCAATTGAACCTGATTCTCTTAAGTCTGAAAGCATTGGACGCTTATCCGTTCTTGATTCCACAGCACGTGATAACTGTGAAAGCGCTATGACAGGAACATCAAGTTCTTTTGCAAGAATTTTCAAACCCCTGGAAATAGCCGAAATCTGTTGCATACGATCTTCTTTTCCGGAGCTTTCCATCAATTGCAAATAGTCGATTAAAATTAAACCTAAATCTTTTTCCTGCATCTTTAATCTACGGCATTTGGCACGAATATCGGTCAATGTACAGCCTGATGTATCATCAATATAAATCGGTGCTTGAGCAAATGAATTCATTGCTGTCGCAAGTTTTTCCCAGTCTTTGCTCTGCATATTACCTGTTTTAACCCTTTGCGAATCAATTTCTGCTTCTGAACATAACATACGTTGCATTAACTGATCTTTTGACATTTCAAGTGAGAATATCGCAACCGGAACTTTAGCTTTAAGAGCAACATTCTGAGCAATGTTCAATGCAAAAGCTGTTTTTCCCATCGCTGGACGGGCTGCAAGGATTATTAAGTCCGATTTTTGCAAACCATTTAATATTGCATCCAATTCATAGAAATCCGTTGGGACACCAGTCAATTCATCCTTATGTTCATATCTGTACTCAATTTTTTCATAAGTGTTCAAAACTAGGTCTTTTACGTGTACCAAATCAGAAGTTGCTTTTTTGGAAGCGATGTCAAATATAAGCTTTTCGGCGTAATCCAGGGATTGATCAATCGGGTTTACATCGTATCCAAAAGATACTATTTCTGAACCAGCATTGATTAAAGCTCTTTTAATAGCTTTTTCTTGAACAATTTTTGCATAATATTCAATATTGGATGTAGTAATCGTTTTATAACACAAGTCGTTTACAAATGCACGTCCACCGATTGTTTCCAATTTTTGGTTGTAACTCAATACATCTGAAACTGATACAATATCAATTCTTTCGTTTGAGTTAAATAATTGTAGCATGGCATCATAAATATGCCTGTGTGCAGGTTTGTAGAAGCTTTCAGGTTTTATTATTTCTACAACCTTTGTAATTACATTCGGGTTAACTAAAATAGCACCCAATACAGCTTCTTCCGCCTCAATATTCTGCGGAAGCATTCCTAAATTGTTTTCTTTTTCCTTCACTGCCATGCTTTTCTCCTATAAACATGATACACAAAAATAAATTGGCATGCATAATTTTCATAAAATATTGACAAAATTGTTTCATTATTCAAAACTTAAAGTATGAAAAAATTATTTTTAAACCTAAAAGCATTTTTGTTAAGCTTAAAATCAAAAACACCGGAAAAAATCTCAAAAACTTTGTTACGAGAAGCTTTTCAAATATCTTCTGCAGAATCCTGCACAGGCGGACTCGTAAGTTCAAGATTAACAGATATTTCTGGAAGCTCGGCTTATATAAAAGCGAACTTTGTCACGTATTCAAACGAAGCTAAACACAGAATTCTAAACGTATCGGAAGAAACGCTTAATACACACGGTGCAGTAAGCGAAGAGTGCGCAAGAGAGATGGCACAAGGACTTTTACAACTAACCAAAAGCGATATTGTAATATGTACAACCGGAGTTGCCGGTCCGACAGGAAGCGAAAGAAAGCCTGTTGGTTTGATGTATATGGCATGTGGTTTTAATGACAAAATTTCAGTAAAAAAAATAAAACTTAATCCGAATTACACAAGAAAAAATATGAAATTTATGTTTTCGGAAGAAGCTTTAAAATTTGTTCTTGAAACTATTCAATAATGGGAATTTTAAGTATATATTATTAATTTTTATAGCCTAATTGGACATCTATAAATTACCCTAACTGATACCTATAAGGTACAGGCAATATTTCTAAAAATTTGTAAAATAGAAGTATGTATAATGAGTTAGAAATACTAAAACAATTCGGTAGAAATGTTAAAGCAGAAAGAATTCGCCTCGGCTATTCGCAAGAATCACTTGCAGAAAAAATTGGCGTAAATAGAGAATACATCAGCAGAATTGAAAGAGGAACTCAAAATATGTCACTTGCAAAAATTACAGCACTTGCAAATTATATGGAAACCAACATTGATAACCTCTTGAGATTTTAATCTACTTCATAATAATTTCTGCCATAACTTCTGGGAACTGATTCATCAAGATATCTGCAAATTTTTCCGTATCAATTTGGGTTATAACAATTGACAGCAAGTCATTTGGCAGTTCTGTTATCATATTTTGAATATATTCCGGTTCAATTACAGACATTGCTTTAACGACTTCCGGCTGTTGCTTTTCACGATTAATAACTTTTGTATAAGCATTTGCATCGAACAATTGAAACCATTCTTCATGTTCTTTACCCAAAGACAAAACTAACTGTTGTTTTTGAGTTGGTTGAAACGCTTTCAATGCATCTTGATATTCAAGCGGATTAAGCTGACTAAATTTCTTTGACAAATCAATACTATCTTGTCCCTCTTGAGCTTCGCCTGTAATTTGTTCCAAAACTTGCGCAACATATTCTTCCGGAATAGATTGCATGTGTTTTAAAATCTTGTTTTTGTCTATATCGTGACTTGTTAAAAATTTGTCCAATTGTTCTTCCGGTAATAATTGAACCACTTCTTCTTTAGAAAACATCTGAAAAACTGTATTAACAAGCTGCTCAGCCGGGAGTTCCTCTAGCATTTTCATTAATTTATCTTCAGTGAAGAAATAAAGCCCTTGCAAAAGATCGTTTTCTTCCATTTCAGGCAAAAAAGCTTGTAACTGTTGAGCAGACATTTCACGCAAAATCATATATTTGTTATTGGTATCTGCAAGGTCAAATAGTTGCATTACAAGACTGGTATTAGTAGTAAGCTCTTGAGCTAGTTCAATAGCCTGTTGATTTCCTTGTGCAGCTTCCGCTTCAAGGATTTCGTCAACAGACATATTCGCATATTTTTCTTCAAAAGTAACCTTGCTGATATGCAAAATATTTTGTAAATATTCAAGATTTGAATCAATAACTAAACTCATAATACTCCTGTATATATACTAAAATATTAAACGACAAAAGATTTCAAAAACTTTAATGATTGTAACTTTTTGTAATAAAAAGTCCAGTAACTTCTACTCTTTATCTTTCAAATCATTCTTTTTCACTGCAGAAATCAATCTGTGCCATAGTGGTAATTTGGCAAAATCATCACGGATTTCTTGGGCTTTGCGTTCAAGCTGATTGTATACCTGAGAATTTATTTCTCCGCCAATTAGTATCAAAACTGATGTATAATATAGCCATACCATCAAGACAGCAAATGCACCAATTGTTCCGTAAACCATATTGTAAGTTCTCAAATTGTTTACATATATAGAAAATCCCCACGAACCAACCAACCAAAATACTGTAAAAAACCAAGTTCCAGGGACTGCACTCTTACGTTTGAAACGTTCGTTTCCTTTCAAATCCGGCAATATATAATAACTTAAAAATGCCATAAAATATAGTGCCGCAAAAGCTACAGGCCAACGTAATGTCAATAACACAAACGCTACAGCCGATGACATGTGGAAATGGTTAACCATAAGATTTATAATCGCTTTACCAAAGACAATCAGGTTTATACTCAAAAACATTACCATAGTGTCAACAAAAATCATCAACAATGACAACGCTCTTGTGTAAATCAGGTTTCTTGTTTCATGAACTTTATAAGCCCTGTTTAATCCTTTTAACACAACGGCGATACCATTCATTGACAGAAACATTGTCATACAAAAGCCCATAATAGCCATTATTTTACCGTGAGAAAAAATCATTGCCTCTGACAAAACTGTCAAAATCAAATCCATAGCCTGCTCAGGCATAAAGGTTGCCAAAAATTTTAAAATCGGCTCCATTAAAGCTTTATTACCCATCCATCCAAAAACAGCCGTCAAAAATAGCATAAAAGGAAAAATTCCAATAACCATCATAAAGCCCATTTCTGCCGCCATTCCGTAGAAATCGTTCTTTATAATTGATATTATAAGTCTTTTTATACCTCTTACAAAAACCTTAAAATTCATTTTCTCTCACATTTTATAATTGTTTAAGTTTTCTTATTTCGGATAAAACTTTTTTAACAGCTTCTTCAACAGGCGCCTTAATTGTACATCCTGCGGCATATTTATGCCCTCCGCCATTAAACACCTCACAAATTTGAGCCACATCTGCAAACTTGCTACGCATAGAAATCTTTGTTCCTCCTGATTTCATTTCTTTTGCAACAAATGCAACTCTTGTCGTTACAATAGAGCGTAATTTTTCCGTAAGCCCTTCCATACAATCATCACCTGCGGAAAATAGCTCCATATCTTTTTTATAAACTGTTGTATACGCAATTTTATCATCATCCAGAAATTTTGCTTTACTAACGCAATGTGCCTGGAACATAACCAGTGTTTTTGAATCAGATTCATAAACTTTTTTATATATGTCAGACGGGTTTACGCCTATTTCAACTAATTTTCCGGCAGTTTCAAAAGTAGAAGGCTTTGTATTATCAAATCTGAAAGAACCTGTATCAGTCAAAAGAGCGGTATATAAACAAACAGCAGTATCAAGATTAATTTTCCAGCCCATTTTTTCAAAACAGCCAAACAAAACTTCGCCTGTAGAACTTGCTTCCGGATTTATAAAATTTAAATTTCCATAAGCAATATTTGTTTTATGGTGATCTATATTTACTGTAAATTTCGCTTTATCAAAGAGAGTTTTTCCATCGCAAATTCTATCAATTGCGGCTACATCTACATTTATAACAAGGTCATACTCCCTTGATTTATCAAACTCTTCAATATTTCTCACCTTAGATAAATTTGGCATATAAGAATAAACTTCCGGAACTTTAGAAACAGCCATCATATCACATTTTTTCTTATAATTTTCTAAAATTGCCGAATAAACCCCACACATTGAGCCTAAAGTGTCTCCGTCGGGGTTTACGTGAGAAATTATCAATATATTTTTGGACGATTTTATGATATCATTTAATTTAGAATAATCCATTCTTTGATGTTAGCACAAAAAAGATTAAGTGCAAAACAAGAACGTTAGGGAAAAATTTTGGAAAAAGTTTTATACACAGATTTTGTTACAACTGAATCACTTGTTGAAGTATTGCTTGAGAAAAAAGAAATAAAAAAAGCAATTACACGCAACAATTTGTATAGGTTTTGGGGGAAAATTGCCGGAGAAAAATTCGCCAAACGCTCAAAACCATATTCAATGATGAGTGGCGGAGTAATGGTTGTAGCCTGCGAAAACGCAATTGTCGCCCAAGAACTTACCTTGAGAAAATTCCAACTACTAGCTAAATTTGAACCTTACCTAAAATCTCTAAAGTTAAATGTGAAAGATTTACGTTTTGACCCAAAAAAATGGGTTGAAGATTAGACTCGGATAAAAGTGAATAGGTTCGTATCAGATTATTAATTATTGATAATATCAGCTATGAAAATCTACATTGATAGATTCTGAATAGCAAGAATATTATATGTTCGCTAAGCTCACATTAATATTCTAAGCTTTCAGAATGACGTGAGTTTGTAACTATTCACGTATTGTCATTCTGAAAAGGCAGAAAATCTAGCGAATAGCGTAGATTTTCGTCTTATTCAGAATCTATTAATGTTGATTAAAAAAATGTTGGCGGGATGGGTATCCCGCCCTACTTTCTTTTTGAAATGGTCTGCTTACTACTCACTATTCACCACTCACTAATGAAATGGTCTTTTCACTTCTCACGTTTCACTTTTCACCTATTGTTTTTCACTTCAATATAACCCTAGCACCCTAATATCACTTCACAAACAGAGGTTTTACCAGCACGTATATATCGTTAAACAAAACAAATACCAAAAGTGCAATTAACAAAGCGAAAAACACTGTCATAATTTTGTTCGCAATTTCTTCGTCTACCGGTTTGCCTTGTATTTTTTCGATTATTAAAAACAAAAGGTGACCGCCGTCAAGTGCAGGTATAGGAAGGATATTCAATATAGCAAGATTCATTGATATAACAGCTGTCAAAAGAATTCCGTAAAAAATTCCTTCACTACTGATAATATCACCACCCATTTTCGTAATAAGTACAACACCATGCATATTTTTAAGTGGAATTTTACCGGTAAATAATTGTTTTAGGACAATTACCATTGATTTAGTTTCGTTATATAAGTAATCATAACTTGTCTTAAATGCAGACGTTACACCAGTTACAGGAATTAAAATCTCTTTTCTGTCAAGAGTAATACCTATCAAACCTTCGCTATCAGAATAAACTGTTTTTAATGCAATTTCTTTTCCATTTCTCAAAACTGTTATATCAAGAGGTTTTTGAGTATCTGATAAAGCAAAAGCTACATCTTTTAGAGAAAAAGTTCCATCAGCTTCTATAAACTTTTTACCTTTAAATTCATCTCTCAATTTTATTTGGTTTTCAGACAACTTAATTTCATTTGGTTTATACAATTCAACCGTGTTCAAAATATTGTCATTAAGCAAAACTTTTTCTTCGGACTTCAAATTATTCGGAAGTTTTACTATCAAGCCTTTTTCAATTAATTCATCTTCTTTAAAAGCAGGGTTGACAGCTTTCAAACTTTTATAATTTGCTTCAGCAAGGCTTTCTTTTGTTTTACCATCAAACGATGCACTGTACATTGCATATAAATTTACAGCGTATTTTGTATTAATTTTTGATCCGTTAATTTTAATAATTTGATCACCTTTTTGAATACCGGAAGTCCAAACACTAGCTTCTTTCGGTGCAACAATATCGGTTACAAACATATTAAACCTTTCAGACGGCATATTGTGCCACAACACTGCAGTCATAAGCACCAAAACATAAGCACAGATAACGTTTGCAATTACACCAGCAGAAAATATTATTGCTCGTTGCCATACAGGTTTGTTCATCAATCTGTCAGGAGAATCTTGCGGAATATCAGAGTCCTTGTCATCATCAGGAAATGATACGTAACCACCAAAAAGAAAAGCGTGAACAACAAGTGTCAAACTCCCAACTTTCTTTTCCCACAAAGTCGGACCTATAGGCAAACCGATACCGAATTTGTCAACTTTAACTTTAAACAGCAAAGCTGTCAAAAGGTGTCCCAATTCGTGAACAAGTATTAAAAGCCCGATTAATAAAATCATTATAATGACTGACATAAATTCTCCCTCTAAAAAATTTGTCGTGTCCAACTAAAAAATATTGAACACGACAATATATTTATAACAATTCTTTTAAGTAATTTGGTAATGCAAAACGAGCATTGTGATAATCTCTGTTATAGATTTTACAAGTTTTTACGATATCTTCATATCTATCTTCTGCAAAATAAGACAATGGCTCAACAGTTTTTGAACAGAAAGCCCAAGCCCAATATCCACCAGGATATGTCGGAATATTCGATGTATATGTTGAGCAAATTGGGAATACTCGTTTTAACAATTTATACATCTTTTGAACGGATTCTTTTTGAGCAAAAGGAGATTCTGATTGAGCAACCATAATACCACCTTCTCTTAAAGAGTTTTTAACATTTGTATAGAACTCGTCAGTAAACAAACCTTCACCTGGACCAATAGGGTCAGTTGAATCGATTAAAACGATGTCATATTCATTTTTTTTGTCTTTGATAAATTCAATTGCATCTTCAACTTTAATTTCTACACGAGGATCAGAAAGCCCACAAGAAATTGTTGGTAAAAACTCTTTACAAGAATCAATAACCATTCCATCGATTTCGCAAAGAACAACTTTTTTTACAGTTTTGTGTTTCAAAACTTCTCTAACTGTTCCGCCATCGCCGCCACCAATAACAAGAACATTTTCCGGATTTTTGTGTTGCATCATCGGAATATGAGCAATCATTTCATGATAATGATATTCATCACCTTCTGTAGTCATCATCAAATCATCAAGAGTCAAAACTCTACCCAAAGAGCTTTCTGATTCAAAAATTTCTACTTTTTGAAAATCAGATTGTTTTGAAAACAATACTTTTCCTGCTTTAATTGCAATGCCAAAACCAGATGGCGTAATTTCGTGGTAATAACCATTTTCTATTCCGTTGTGCATTTTTTCTCCTTTTTTTAGTTTCTCAGTAATTATAACATGAATATATGGAGAAATGAATAGTGAGGTGCTACGCACGTAGTCCTCTCTGCATAAATACTTGTCCATACTTCAGGCGCTAGTATAAAGTTTTTACGCACGTAGCCCTCTGCACCAATATTCATTCCTACATCATATTTGTTTATTTAATAACACGTTGTTGGGATAGTGTCTTGAAGAATAAGCGGTAGGTCATGCTATGCATGACAAACAATGAATACCAAAAACAAAAACAACCCGCTATATTGGCGAGTTGTTTTGTCGTAGTATTTGCATACCGATTATTAGTCAAAAACGTAATCAATAATAGCAGCTTCTCTAGCACGTTTGATTGCTGTTGCAATCATTCTTTGGTGCTTAGCGCAGTTACCTGTAATACGGCGAGGAATAATTTTTCCTGCTTCTGTCAAGTATCTTCTCAATTTTGCTGCGTCTTTGTAGTCAATTGCTTCAACTTTGTCTGCACAAAGTGAACAATTCTTACGTTTTTTCTTGTCATCGTTATTTTGTCTTGCCATTTTTCTAATCAGCCTTTCTAGCCATTTTTTATTGTTATACTACATGTTTCTTTATTGTCGGATCGGGAAATCCGACCTACTTTTATCAGTTGTTGGGCAAGTATGCCCAACCTACCGAAATTTTTAGAACGGTATTTCATCTTCGTTAATCAATTCATTAGACATATCATCTGATTCAAATTTAACGATTTCTTCTGTACCGAATTTTTCATTTGACGAAGTTGCAGAACCTTCACCCATTTTTTCGATTGTATTTGCATCGATTTCATAGATTCTTCTTTCTGTGCCTTCATCAGTTTTTACTGTCGCAATTTGAAGTCTACCTTCAACAACAATTTTGTCACCTTTTGACAAAGATGAAACAATCTCGTCAAGAGCTTGTCGCCTAGATAGCACTCTTACAAGAGTTTCTTCTCTTTCGCCAACATTAAGAACAAATCCAGATACCGCAATATTGTTTTGTGTAAAACGTTTTTCCGGTGCTCTGTATACTATTCCTGTTACTACTGCTTTTGAAAATGCCATTTTATATGCCTTTCATTTCTGTCGACATTTTGTGCCGATTTACTGAGGTGGGAAAATTTCCCAACCAACGTCTATGCACTAACTTTTGAAGATTCTAAGAACATAGTTCTTAAAATGTTATCGCTCAATCTCAATTGACGTCTGAAATCAGCAACTTTTTCAGCAGGAAGGCTTAATTCTGTAGTAACGAAAAATCCATCTCTGAAGTTTTCGATTTCATAAGCTAGTTTTTTTCTACCTGTTTTGTCTGTAGATTCAACTTTTCCGCCGAAATCTGCAACAACTTTGTTCAAAGTTTCAACAGCTTTTTCTACTTCTTCTGCATCCAAATTTGGTTTGAATATAGTTAATAATTCGTAAGTTTTCATTTTTATTTTCTCCTATTCTAGTGTATGAATTTATATTAACATGGAAATACGGGATTTTACAATATATAATCTGCAAAAAAGCTATAGTTTGCAGAACCGATTAAGAAAATATCTTTTTCTGTATCATCCGCAGAGCCTTGCCATTCAACGAATACAGGTCCACCTAACAGATTTACTTTAACCTTGTTTTCTGTTAAGTTATTTAAAACACATGCAACAACACTGGCGCAAGCCCCTGTACCACAAGCAAGAGTTATTCCGCATCCACGTTCAAAAACGCGCATATCAATTTCCATTTTTGATTTTACTTTTACAAATTCTGTATTTGTTTTTTCGGGGAAAAATTCGTGTTTTTCAATAACAGGTCCATAAGTTTTTGCAAGTTCCAATGGATCATCATCAGAAATTATTACACAATGAGGATTTCCCATGGAAACAGGTGTAATATCAAATTCTTTATCCATTGCAATTAGTTTATGTTCACCATTTTCATTCCAAAACGGAATTTTTTTATCTTCTAAAACTGGTTTACCCATATTAACCTTAATCAACCCATTTTCAAGCAACTCAGGTTTGATAATTCCTGCCAAAGTCTCAACGCTGAAAGCCTTTTTATCGACAAGTTTGTTGTCAATACAGTATTTTGTGAAACATCTCATCCCGTTTCCACACATTTGAGCGGTAGAACCATCAGAGTTATAAAAATACCAGCTAATATCGGCTTCTTTATTCTCTGGGTTGAGCTTAGGGATAATCATTCCGTCTGCACCGACACCAAAATTTCTATCGCAAACTTTTTTAGCAAGTTCGCTCATTTCCATTCCTGTTTTTTCATACTCTTGAAAATCGATTATTACAAAGTCATTCCCGCAACCTTGCATTTTAGTAAGTTTTATTGTTTTCATATTCAAATCAAATCCTTTCAGAACAATTTTAGCATAAATTATTCTAAAAATTTAAGAGCTTTATTGAAAAATTCTTCTGCCAAACTTCCCTTATACACAGCTTCTTTAGCATCTTCAACCGAAAACCAAGTCGCACTGTCAACTTCCGTCGTCAAAGAAATTTTTTCATCCTTAACTTGAACAACAAAATTACAAATCAAAGTATTTGATTTTTCATAATACCTTGAGGCATTAAACTTAAAAGATATAACCTCAAGTCCAACTTCTTCTTTAATCTCTCTTGCAAGTGCATGCTCAAGATTTTCTCCCTTGTTTACATAACCTGCAACAAGGATATTTTTGGGTCTACCATATTGCTGAATTAACAAGATTTTAGAATAATCCGGATTAAAAATGACTGCACTTACTGCCACATTGTACATTGGGAAACGGAACTCTTGACAGTTTTTACAATAAGGGACAACACCCTCGCTAATTCCACAATTCACGCATTCTTTTTCGGTTAATTTATTTCCACACTCTACACAATATTTCATATTTTTACTGGCTTAATCTTCCATAGTAAACGACAATCCATTGACATCAAAATCAGCCTTATAGCCAAGTTTTTGCACATAAGTTTTTATAAATTCTACCATTTCTGGATTGTTTTTTTCAAGCGTAAAATACTGCCCACCGCAAGCGTCATGAAAATGAACTTTTTCTCCAAACTCAGAGTTCACAGCATTTTTAAGCTTTATAACTTCTGAAAAATCAACAATTGCCATAGCTGGATTTTATTATAAAAAAGGAACTAAAGCAAGAAATTAGATTATCATTGAATAGTAGATTTTCTGCCTTTTCAGAATGACATAATAAATAGCATCAATTCACGTATTGTCTTATTCACTTCTTCTCACGTTTCACGTAAGCACTACTGTACTTGCATTTCTTTTTCAAACCCGAACAAAGAGCTTACAGATTCATCATCATGGATTCTTGCAATTGCTGTTCCCAACAACGGAGCAACTGACAATTGTTTAATCTTAGCAGGCATTTTGTTCATATCAAGCGGAATTGTATTAGTAACAATACATTCTTTGATTGGAGCATTCGTTAATCTTTCGATTGCCGGACCTGAGAACACAGGGTGAACAGCGCATACATAAACTTCTTTTGCACCTTCACGCTTCAAAAGTTTTGATGCTTCACAAATAGTTCCGGCGGTATCAATAATATCATCAAACATTACGCAAATTTTATCTTTTACATCCCCAATTACGTGAGATGCAATAGCTTCATTGTGTTTGTCACGACGTTTATCAATAATCGCAAGTGAACAGCCTATTGATTTTGCAAAATGTCTTGTTCTTTGTACTCCACCGGTATCAGGGCTAACTGCAACCATATCATCAGGATTCATGTTCAAACTCTTAATATAATTTGTTAAAATTGATGTTGCAAAAATATGATCAACCAAAATGTTAAAGAAACCTTGAATTTGACCTGTGTGCAAGTCCATTGCAAGAATTCTATCTGCACCAGCAGTTGTAAGCAGGTCAGCGACAAGTTTTGCAGTTATAGCTTCTCTACCTGACGTTTTTCTATCCTGTCTTGCATAACCGTAATAAGGAATAACTGCTGTAATTGTTTTTGCACTTGCACGCTTGAATGCGTCAATAATAATTAGCAACTCCATCAAATTTTCGTTTACAGGATTGCATAACGGTTGAATAATGAATACGTCATCCCCTCTTACGCTTTCTTTTACTTGTACGTAAATTTCGCCATCAGCGAAGTTTTTTACAACCATTGGTCCAATTGATGTTCCAAGGTAATCTGCTATTTCTTGCGCAAGCTTAGTATTAGAACGTCCTGCAAAAAGTTTAATGTCATGGGTCGGATTAATTGTACGTTCTAACTGCTGGAAAGTCATTTCTGCAACCATCATCTATTCCTTTCAAATTTTCAATGCATAAATATTATATTATTATTGAGTTCTAACCTCAATAATTCTTTAAGTAATATTACCAAAACATGAACAAAATTTTTTTTGACAGAACGAAAGAATTAGATGTCTACTGTTCAATAAGCGTAAAATCTTCCGGCAAGTCATTTTCAATTAACTTTATTAATTCAGATGCCTTTATATTTAATGCTTCTGCAAGCTTAAATACAGTCGTCAATTGCGGATCTTTTAATGCA
>USOK01000022.1 GCA_900556295.1 uncultured bacterium
AATATATATTAGATGAAGTTTTTGATAAAAATAAAAAATATTATAAAAAACTTCCTAATTGGGTATTTTTTAGTGCTATTGTTGATGATTGTTTATTAATTGACTATAAATATGATTATACAGAAGAATGGTTTGATAAAACAAATAATCCATTGACTTGCTGTTCTAAAACTGAAAGAACTTACAAAAATTGTCTTGTGCATATTGAAAAACCTTACACTATCTGCATTGGAAATCCATTAATATATCAAAATTACAATAGTTATCTTCCTTTGTGGTGGAAATATGCAGAAAAGACGCCTATTTATAAAGACATAAAAGAGTTCAGACAATTAAATCAATATAAACTTCAAGCAACATCAGCTCAAAACTCTTTTAAATATGGCTGGTTATTATCTCGTATTTGGCCGTATATAAAACCTTATTGGTTCAGGATTACTCTCGGTTTTTTGATTGCAATTCCACTCGGATTGCTGGACGGTGTAACTGCCTTTGCACTCAAGCCATATATGGATTACGTTATTGGTGGTAAAGAATTTGCTATGAATTGGCATGGAATTAATTTATCAATATCCAGTATTCAAATGGCTTGGATTTTGCCAATAGGAGTTATTGCTTTTGCTGCAATACAAGGGGTTCTCAGATACCTGAACGGATATTTTTCAACTTGGACATCTCAACGAATTACAAATGATGTCAAATTTGATTTATTTAAACGATTAATCCACATGCACCCACAATTTTTTGATGATAATTCATCAGGTGTAGTGATTTCTCGTTATATGGGTGATCCCGGAACTGCATCAGCTGGTATTGTTGATAATGTAAAAACAATAACAACAAGTTTATGTGGAGCATTAGGTCTAATTGCAGTTATGCTATATAGCTCTTGGAAACTTGCATTTATTGGAGTTTTGGTTCTTTGTATAGCATTTGTTCCTGTTATTTTAATTAGAAACCGTATAAAAGAAGCATCTAATAAAAATATGGTTATTGGAAGTAATATCACAACTAATATAAACGAAACATATTCCGGCAATAAAGTTATGACTGCATACAAATTGCAAGACAGGCAAAATAAGTATTTTATCGAACAAACATGGAAATCATTTAATATCAACATGTCTTTATACAAAAGAGCAGGCTGGATGTCACCGATGATGTATTTAATCGCATCTTGTGGTATTGCAACGGTTCTTGGAGTGGGAACATATTTAATTAATAGTGGGCAAATGACTGCAGGAGCTTTTGCATCATTTGTAACCTCATTATTATTGCTTTATAAACCGGTTAAAACATTAGGAAACACTCTAACAGGAATTCAAAACATATTTGTTGCTATGGGTAGGGTTTTTGAATTATTTGATCTTACTCCTGTAATAAAAGATTGTGAAAATCCAAAAACTTTAACAGAATTAAAAAATGGAATTGATTTTGAAAATGTAGATTTTGAGTATGTTCCAAATAAACCGGTATTAAAAAATCTTAATTTGCATATTTCAAAAAATGAAACCCTTGCCATTGTCGGCAATTCAGGTGGTGGAAAATCTACTTTAGTTAATTTGCTACCAAGATTTTACGATATAAAAAACGGTTCAATAAAGTTTGATGGAGTAGACATAAGAGAATATTCCTTAGATTCATTAAGAGAAAATATTTCAATGGTATTCCAAGATAACTTCTTGTATTCGGGAACAATAAAAGAAAATATTATGATGGGTAATCCTGATTCTTCCGTTGACGAACTTATGCAGGCGATAAAATCTGCTCATTTGGAAGACATGATTCAAGAACTTCCAGAAGGTCTTGAAACTGAACTTGGTGAACGTGGGCTAACACTTTCAGGCGGTCAAAGGCAGAGAGTTGCCATTGCAAGAGCAATGCTCAGAAACGCACCTATTGTAATTCTTGACGAAGCAACTTCAGCTTTAGATAATGAATCAGAAGCCATCGTTCAAAAAGCTATGGATAA
The DNA here is from genome assembly GCA_900556295.1 of uncultured bacterium. Taxonomy (GTDB): domain Bacteria; phylum Cyanobacteriota; class Vampirovibrionia; order Gastranaerophilales; family Gastranaerophilaceae; genus Stercorousia. The sequence continues at coordinate 1,973 of USOK01000022.1, forward strand.
TCTAATGAAAGACAGAACAGTCTTTATTATTGCTCATAGACTTTCAACAATTAAAAATGCAGACAGAATTGCAGTTATAAATGAAGGTGAACTCGTCGAACTCGGAACCCACGAAGAACTTATGAATATTGAAAACGGGCAATACAAAGCTCTTTATGAAATGCAATTCAAGAAACAGGAGATAAAGATATAATGCAGACTATTATTAAAGAATTAAGTTTAAATCCAAGTATACAAGAGATAATGTTTAATGCAGATATTACTCAAGTTTTTAACCAAACTTGGATGCAAATATTATGCAGTGGTATTTTGGGTTCCTTAATTGGTGGAGGAATTTCTGGGGGTATTACTTGGTTTGCGATGAAGAATACTGACAAAATTGCTAATGCCAGATGGGAAAAAAGTACATATAAGAATTTTGAATGTAAGTTTTGGTTGGAATTTTACAAAGAGTTTCATATTATTAATCGTTTTCTTACCCCATTTTTAAAAGACATTATCCTGTATAAGGAGCAAAACGACACACCTACAATGGCAGTTTACTCACATGATAATGGAGAAGAATATTTTAATAAATTGTTAGAGCGCTTTAATAAATTATTTGATTTAGTAAATGGTTATGAAGATTTTTATTTACCAATGAAGAAGCTAGACAAGACTCATATATGGATAATATGGACTATGCGTACGCTTTTAGAGGAAAATATTACAGAATTGCGATTTGATAAACATATAATGTTGCCGAAAGATATTTATAAGAAATTATATAAAAGGTTTCAAGCTTTGTATTGGGATAATATTAAAGAAAGTAAAGATAAAGTATTTAAAGAATTAAAACTATTATTGGATGACCAAGGTAATGATTTTGATGCACATAAATTATTTCAATATTTTGAGAAACAATTGCAGGATATTGAAAAAACATTAAAAAATATAATAAATGCGAATTTATTAGATTAGTTATAATGAAAATACAAATACTTAATAGGAGGTTTTATGGATTCAAACAATTTGCAAGAAAAATTTCGTATGTATGAGCAATTTAGACAATATTGGACATTGGAACGTATGCAAAATCTGACATTGAATGAGTATACGAATTCAAATGACGATTCTTTTATTTATGATGTTGAATTCGGAACAAAAGAATTAGGAAGCATAAAAGGTCGCAATGCTTTTATTTTTGGAATATATAAAAGGCAAGATTTGGCTAAACAAGGGACATCAAAACAATATATATATGGTAAAGAATATGCTTGGTTAAATAAATTTGGGACTTGTGAAGAAGAAGCATTTGAAAATGTAAAAAAAGCAGTAATTGATGTTATTATTAACGCTCAAAATGGAAATTATCAAGCAATAGATGATAATCCTTTGGATAGTATGTATAAATGGAAAATAGCTTATTTATATCAGAATAAGGATGATTTATCTATAACCCCGGTATTTACACGAGCAGCATTAGAATTATATGCAAAAAAAGTAGGCGAATATGAAGAGAATATGACAATGTCAGAACTTTACCACATAATTAAAAATAATGAAAAGCACAAAGATTTAGGTGAGCTTATACGTACAGCCGAAATTATATGGAATGAACACATAACTTTTAATGTAAAAGTAGAAAAAGAAATAATAAAAAATGATCGGCGTTTATCTGAAAATAAAAGAAAAAATGCAACATCTAGTATTGATTTAATTGAATATGAGATGAAAGCTTATGTTCAAAGACGTAATTTACATAACAGGTTAGAAAAATCATTTAATAAATATTTGGAAAAAGTCGTAAACGCTCAAAATATAGTACAAGACGATAACTACATTGATTTTCAATTTGAATTAAAAGGTAAAAGATATATTTGTGAATTAAAACCTTCAGAAGACCAACGAGAAATAAGTTATGCTATTCAAAGTGCAATTGGTCAAGTATTAAGATATTCATATAATAGAAACTATGATGTTAAAGTAATAGTTTTTCAAAAAGAACCGGATGAGGAAAATTTAAGATTTTTAGAATATCTTAAACACAGTCACAATATATATTATCTATATGAGGTAAAAGATACTTTATTTAAGGGAAATTGTTTATAATAAAATATGGCAATTAAATATGATAAAAACGGCTTTTTGATACTTGATATACCTGCAACGGGTAATAATCTTGGGAAAGCACTTCCTAATACGGACTTTTATTTTAATACATTAAACGAAGAGTCATATGCATTCTCAAATGTTGATAATTGGGGCGCTTATACAGACCCAAACCGTTTTGATGGATGTTTTATTGAAAATAATCCTAATGAATTTGGTATAATTTTAGGACATGAGTTTAGCCCGTTTATTTATCGTGGACAAAATCAGGATTATCCAAATTTTATTCCGACTGCAAGCAGATATGAATTAGAAAAAGAAACAGAACAATTAAGATATTGTGTTGATTGGATAAAGAAGCAGGAATTTCTACGGTTATTCAAAAAGACTCCATATTTCGAAAGATGTCAAAATTTTCAAGTATTAAATTGTAAATTTAAATTCGATTTAGATGCTATTGCGCAACATTATGAATTTATTTCAGATTATATTGATATCTCAAAGGATTTATTTGTGGCTTTGTTTTTTGCATATACATATCAAGAAAAAGGACAATACTTGCCGATAACTGATTTTAAAAGGTATTCTCCAACTTTATACGTTGGAAATCTAAAAAAGATATATAAACATAGCCCTGATAGTATAAAAATAATCGGATTTCAAGCATTGTTACGACCCCACCTGCAAAAAGCTATGGCGATTGAAATAAATGCGAAAGATAATGTTAAACTATTATTTGAACAAATAGAACTCCCCAAAAGTTGTGCTTTTGCATCTGAAATTTTTAGTAAAGCAAATTGTGGAAAAAATTTATTTCCTAACGATTTCATGAGTAATGTAGCACAACAAATTAAGCAAGAAAAAAATATTAATATTGAAAATTTAAAAGAATATTGCAAGTTGTACAAATATGATATTAACGTTTGTATTGATAAGTTAAAAAAATATGGTTATGGAATTACAACAGACCAATGGCGATTACCTGCAAATGTTATGTATAGTATGAATCGTGAAATTGATGATAATATAATTCCATATTTAAATGACAAAATTGGTTATAGGGGAGTAAGTGAGCCTCTGTATAGAAACGAACGTATTGAAGGAACTGTTATATAATACCGATAACTTTTCGCCAAAGGGTGAAAATTAAGTACGAAAAATGTGTTCATTTAGTTAATTAAAAAAGAAAATAGTGTAGAAAACTAAAACACTTTATATCCAAGCCTATCTCTATATTTTGATAAAGCAACCTCCACAAAAATCAACTCATCTTCAGTTAGCTTTTTGTAATACCTTTTAGTTCTCTTAGGACAATCCTTATATTTCCATTTACCTACTATTTTTTCTTCAATTGGATATTGTTCTTTATAATAAATAAGCATATCATCGTCAACATAGGCAAATATCAATAATAAAGTTCGTCTATCAACGTCCTGATACTTACTGCAAATAAAATTTAAAAAATCTTTTTTCTTTTGGACTAATTCTAAATAAGAGATTTTATCAATGTCATAACAAAGAGTTTCTAATTCTTCATTCCCTCTTGTCAAAACATATCCTTGCCTATCTAGATTATTCTTATCTTGAAATTTTGAAAAATGATAATTCATTACTCTACCTCTTTATTAAATGGTCTGCCTGTGCTTGCATAAACCAAACCATTCGGAGTTTCTTTTACAGGTTCTCCTATTGCATAATCTCCATTATAAAATTTATCTATATCCATATTAAGAGCTTTTATAACCCTGCAAGCAATTTGAAAAGATGCTGTCATAATATTTCTTTCACCACTTTCAAATTTTTGATATTGTCTGTAGTTGATTTTTGCTTTATCTGCCACTTGTTGTTGAGTTAATCCCAAAACAAGTCTTTTTTCTCTTAAAATAGAGTTAACTTTTATATGACCTAAACAAAAACCATCCAAACTAAATTTTTCCATAAAAATATAATACTCTCAAATGGGCGTGTTTGTCAATCTAAAAAGAGTATGTTTAATGCAAACATTTTTGCACGATTCTTGAACTCAACTCTTCCAAAATAATCATACTATCCGTAAGAAACAATCAAACTAAGTGTTCTCTTACAGATAGATTGGCTAAAACGAAGGATTTATCGATATTTGATGAAACAAAAAGGTGGTTGGATATTTATTTTAGCGGGAAAGAACCTGGTTTTATGCCAGAAATAAACCAAAATGACTCCGATTTTCGGTTAGAAGTTTGGCAAATTTTAAAAGAAATTTCTTATGGAAAAACTATTACTTACGGAGAAATTGCTCAGAAAATTGCTAAAAAGCGAGGCCTTAAGAGAATTTCTGCCCAGGCTGTTGGAAGTGCAGTTGGACACAATTCTGTTTCTATAATTGTTCCTTGCCATAGAGTTGTAGGTGCAAAAGCTTTATTGACTGGGTATGCCGGAGGCTTGGATAAGAAAAAATTTTTGCTGGGCTTGGAAGGAATTGATACAACAAGGTTTAAGGATATTTAATTTTTGTAAAAAATTTGCAAAAATTAAAACTTTTTCTTAGGATACTTATATGTATCAGAAAATGATATCTATTTTTTATATTTTAGCCTGTTTGGTAATATCAATAAAAAACTGTTTATAATATAAAAATAATATGTGGTGGTAACACGGGGTTTAGAAAATGTTGAAAGAAAAGAAAACGTTAACTTTAGTCATAACAATGGTTCTTTTGTACTTTATTTTGGTCTCTCCGAACATACTTTCACAGGTTGTTTTGCCACATGATGATGCATTGATAATTACGTTGTTTGTTGGTTTTGTAACTCTTATTGTTAGATTTTATTCAGAACAAGAAACTATAATGCTGGAAAGGAAATTAATTAGACAGTATTCTCAATTGACAGCAATTATTAATAACAGTCCGTTTATCGTATTTTTGAAATCACCTGAAGGAAATATTATTCTTGCAAATGAAGTTTTGGCTGATTTATTTTCTACAAAAAGAGAATTGTTAATAGGTAAAAATTCTTATGAATTCGTTGCAAATCCTAAGATTTGTATTGAAGAGGATAAACACTTATTGGCGACAAAAGAAATTATTACTTGCGAAAGATATGAAGAGTTAGTGAATGGTGAGGGACACTGGTTTAGGATTGTAAGGGTTCCTGTGCTTGATGAAAACGACGAAATTTCAAGTATTGTCGTGATTTTTAGAATTATTGATGATGTAAAAGAAGTTGAAGAGCGTAAAAATACTTTTATTGCAACACTTACTCATGATTTGAAAACTCCTACAATTGCTCAAATTAGGGCTCTTGATTTACTTTTGTCCGAAACATTTGGCAAGATTGGAGATGAGCAAAAGGAAATGTTAGAGCAAATCAAAAGTTCTTGTAAATATATGTATGATTTAATTTTCACAATATTGGATACATATTTATACGATAATGGTTTGACAAAAATTAATCCGGAAAAATTTGATATATTAGACCTGATAAACGAAACAACTAGAGGTTTGTCAAATTTAATTGCGGAACGGGGACAAAAGGTAGTTGTTAGCGCAGAACTGGATTCAAGTAATATTTATGCCGATAAAGTGCAAATTAAAAGAGTTATTATCAATTTGTTGACAAATGCTGTAACGTATGGTTTTAAAAATTCTGATATTGAAGTATTTATAACTGATGAAGATAAGAACTTGAAGGTTGAAGTTAGAAATAAATCAGAATATATTAATGAAGAACAGATGCAAGAGATTTTTGAGAAATATAAACACGTTAAAAATTCTAAATCTATAAAAACAAGTACTGGTTTGGGGTTGTATTTGTCTAAACAAATTGTGGATGCTCATAACGGAAAAATCTTTGCTCATAGCAATGCAGAAAAAAGCTGTAGCTTTGGTTTTGTTATACCAAAAGAGTCTGTTAAAGTGTGTGTTAAGTGATAATTAGCCTGTGCACGTGCACAAAATGTGTTAAAATCACTTGTTTCTAAAATGTTGTTGTGAAATCTACAAAATTAGATTTTTTTACACTAACATATTTAATGTTTATATAAGAATAGTTTCTCCTTCCGCAATTTTGGAAAGGTGGAAACACAACAACCATCCGAGGTAAACGGATGGTTGTTGTGTTTGGTTATTTGTAAGGGAGAAAGGGGTGGAATTATTATGCGTTTTTGCCGAATAACAAGCCTAGAACAGCGCCTGCACCAAGAGCAATTGCTCCCCATTTGCCGGCTTTGCTGATTTTAAAGTTTTTATAAGCTTTTGTCAAAGCTTCTGGAGTATCTTTTTTGAATACGTTTTCTGCTTCATTCCAGTGAGATTTGAATTGAGATTCAAGATTGATATTTAGAGCATTAATTTTTGCTTTTCTTTTGTTAGCTCTTTTTTCACACCATTCTAACAAGCTTTTTTGATCTTTAAAATGTTCTGCTAATTTTTCAGCTTTTGCTGCTTTTTGAACATCTGTTCCTTTTATTGCAAATGCTTCTTCATTTTGTCTAAAGAATTTTATTAAATCTTCTTTTGTTGCATCTTTGCTCAATCCTTTGGCATTTGCAAGAGTTGCTTCATTTTTATTAAGAATATTTTGATGAAATTCTAATGAGCCTTGATTAGCAGTTCTTGTTGCGATTTTTTCAAGAACTTCTTTGTCAATTTTATTTAATTCTTGAGTAGCTAGATCAACGCATGTTTTTGCTGCTTCAGGAGTTTGAATAGTTGCAGGTAATTGACTTCTGATTTCTGAAGGTAAATCATTCAATGTACCTACTGTAGACAATTTCTTTATTGCTTCATATTGTTTTGTATCTTTTATGCCAATGGCATCATAAACTTTTTGAGCTTCTGCATTATACAAGCTTTCAAAGTTTGCTGTCTTTGCTTTTTTTACAGTTTCTTTGTTAAAAGCGTTTATAAGATTTTGGTCAACTTTACCATCTTTTATAGGATTAGAACCCCATTTGTAGATGCCTGCTGCAGTTGCACCACCAGCTACAACGCCTGTTGCGAGAGCAGGAACTAATGAACTTCCGCCTTCTTGTTTTTGGAATTCATCTGTTGTTGGTTGTTGCAAGCCTTGATAACCTTGAAATGCAGATGGATAACCTGCTGCTTGTTGTTGAGCAAAACCATTGCCGAATGCAGTTTGTGCCATAAAATCATCGTTCATTGAAGAAGCGTATGGATTCATCATTCCCATTGCGTAAGGATTCATTCCATACATAAAATTTGTTCCGTTTCCCCCTGCCATAATTTCTAACCTTTCAATTAACCTAACCTTGAATATATAAAAAAATTTTGGCTGAGAAAATTGCTAAATTAGAAAAATGTTGCTTAACAAAACTTAATATATGCTAATTGTTTAATGCGCAGAATAGTTGATCAAATTCCGGAAAAGATATATTCACCCATTCAAAACCGTTTATACTAATCGGGTTTTCGCATATTAAACCAGCAACATATAAACTCATTGCAAGCCTATGATCATGGTAAGATTCGACAAAAGCTTCGCCTTTGAGCTGTTTTTTCCCATTTATAATAAAGCCGTCCGGGGTCTCTTCAATATTTGCGCCTAGTTTTTTTAATTCCGTTACGACAGCTTTAATTCTGTCTGATTCTTTATTACGGAGATCTTGAGCGTCTTTTACTATTGTAGTTCCTTCTGCTTGTGTCGCGAGAACTGCAATGACCGGCAATTCATCGATTAGACGAGGGATTATGTCGCCCTCAATTGTACAGGATTTAAGTGAAGAATACGAAATTTGTATATCTCCAACTTCTTCACCAGAAATGATTTGTTTGTCTAAAATTTCAATGTCCCCGCCCATTTTTTCAGCAACTTCAAGAATTCCTGTGCGTGTTGGATTTAAGCCGACATTTTTTAATATGATTTTTGAGTTTGGAACAATTAATCCTGCAACAATAAAATATGCGGCAGACGAAATATCTCCGCAAATCTCTATTGTGCGTGGTTCTAATTTGGATTTTTGAATTGTTGCTGTATTGTTATTGGTAGAAATATTGGCTCCCATATATTTAAGCATAATTTCCGTATGGTTGCGAGAAATATATGGTTCTGTGAAACTTGTTGTGCCATCAGTGTTTAGTCCTGCAAGTAGAATACAAGATTTTACTTGTGCAGAAGCTAATTTGGATGTGTAGGTTATTGGTTTTAGAACTTTTCCGTTAATTACAAGCGGGGCTTTAAAATCCGTAGATTGAATTTCTGCTCCCATTAGTGAAAGAGGTTCAATAACTCGCTTCATTGGACGTTTAGAAAGACTTGCATCTCCAATGAGTGTGGATTGAAAATCTCTGCTTGCTAAAATACCTGACATAAGACGCATTGTAGTGCCGGAATTCCCGCAATCAAGAGAGTGTACAGGACGAGTTAGTTTTCCTGTTGATTTAATAATTAGATTTTCTTTAAACTCTGCTTCAATGCCAAGTGACTGGCATACTTTTAGTGAAGATAAAGGGTCTTGTCCTTTTGAAAAGTTTTTAATAATAGATTTACCGTTTGCAAGCGACGCAAACATAACTGCTCTGTGTGAAATTGATTTGTCGGCTGGAATTGTGATAGCGCCGTTTAGTCCTTTTGATATTTTGTTTACTATTTTCTGCATAAGTTAATTTTATCATGAAATAAATGTTTGTGATAAAATAGACTAGTAAGCCGAAGAGAGGTGTCCGAGCGGTTTAAGGTGCAATCTTGGAAAGGTTGTGTGGGAGCAATTCCACCGAGGGTTCGAATCCCTTCCTCTCTGATTTTTTTATTTAATTTTATAGTCAATTAAGTCTTTTATAACTTCGCCGGCGATAATTAGACCGACAACTGGCGGTACAAATGCGTTACTTCCCGGAATTTGATGTTTTACTGTACATTTTCGGGTGCCTGGAGGACATACACAGTGGCTTTTACAGCTAATTGACATATCTTCTTTAGGTTTTATCGGAAGTTCTTTTGAATAAACAACTTTTACACCTTTAATTCTTCTTTTGCGTAATTCTGTTCTGATAACTTTTGCTAACGGGCAGACAGATGTTTTAGAAATATCTGCAACTTCAAATCTTGTCGGATCCATTTTGTTTCCGGCTCCCATTGCACAAATAATAGGAGTATTAACTTTTTTAGCTTTTTCGATTAAAGAAAGCTTTCCTACAACCGTATCAATTGCGTCTATTACATAGTCGTATTGGCTAAAATCAAACTGATTTTCGGTTTCGGGTGTGTAAAATGTTTGATATGTATTAACAACGCAGTCTGGATTTATGTCTAAAATTCGTTCTTTAGCCACTTCAACTTTGTATTTTCCAACGGATTTGCGAGTTGCGTAAAGTTGTCTGTTTAAGTTTGTAATGCAGACTTTATCATCGTCAATGATGTCAATTGTTCCAAGTCCGCTTCGAACAAGTGCTTCTACAGCATAAGCTCCAACGCCACCTATTCCAAATACTGCAACTCTTGCGTTTGAAAGTTTTTCAATACCTTCGTGTCCTATTAACAATTCAGTTCTAGAAAATTGATTTAACATTTTATAATTTGCCTTTTGATTTATTATTTATCATTGTATCCGTTCGGATGTTTTTTGTGCCAATTCCAAGCTGTAGCAATAATTTCTTCTAACTCTGCGTGTTCCGGTTTCCACCCTAAAATTTTCCGAGCTTTCTTACTTGATGCAATTAATTTTGCCGGATCTCCAGCTCGTCTTGGGCTGATTTGTGCCGGAATTGGATGACCTGTAACTTTTCTTGCTGTTTCAATAACTTCTTTTACAGAAAAACCTATGCCGTTGCCAAGGTTGAAAACATCGCTGTTTCCGCCATTTCTTAAATATTTTACAGCAAGAATATGTGCTTGAGCTAAATCTGTAACGTGGATATAATCTCTTATGCAAGTGCCGTCTTTTGTATTGTAATCATCCCCAAAGATGTAAATATGTTCTCGTTTGTTGTTTGGAACTTGTAAAATCAACGGAATAAGATGAGTTTCTACAGCGTGGTCTTCTCCGATTTCCCCGGAAACATGTGCTCCACAAGCGTTAAAATATCTAAGAGATACAAAATTTATATTGTGAGCTCTTCCAACCCATTTAAACATTTTTTCCATAGCCAATTTGGTTTCTCCATATGGATTTGTTGGCTCTGTTTTGTCCGTTTCTAGGATCGGCAGACTTTCAGGTTCTCCATAAGTTGCTGCAGTGGATGAAAATACAATTTTGTTAATTCCGTTTGCGACCATTGAATCTAGCAATATTTTTGTCCCGCAAAGGTTGTTTTCATAATATTTTAGCGGTTTTTCCATGCTTTCTCCGACAAGAGAATATGCTGCAAAATGTATTACTGCATCAATTTTTTCTTTAGCAAAAACGCTATCTAAAAATTCTCTATTTCTAATGTCACCTTTGTAAAACCTTGCTTTTGGGTGAACAGCTTTTATATGTCCTGTTTGAAGATTGTCTATGATTGCAACATCTTCTCCGTTTTCGATTAGCTCGTAAACGGTGTGAGAACCAATATATCCGGCTCCGCCTAATACCAAAATTGTCATAACTTTCTCCTTGGTTTAATTATATCGCAAAAATAGTTTTTTATGCTATTATCGCATTATGGATAAAATGTTTTCGGATGAAATAAATATATTAAAAGCTTTGGCAATAATGCTAGTTGTATCAGGACATTTAGAATTCTCGCTACTTGGAATTTTCCCTCCATATTCATTTCAGTTAGCTTTATTCTTTTTTATTTCCGGCTGTTTGTTTAAAGATAAGTATTTAAATAATGTTGCAGAATTTTTTGAACGCAGAGTAAAAAGTTTGTTAGTTCCATATTTTTGGTATAAC
>USOK01000023.1 GCA_900556295.1 uncultured bacterium
TTTGAGTAAAAAGTCCAAAATATTAATCCAAAGCCGATAATAAATATAAATAGTAATAATTTTGCCATTTTCTTTATATTAAAATTTTTACAATATTTTCCGGCAATTATACCTGACAAAGCTCTTGTTCCATGATTAAGAAAAGCGACAACACCAAACATAAATACCGGAACCATTGATTTTTGCATAAGAGGTTGAAAGCTAAGAGCGAACAGTATAGAAACAGACGTTAATATCCCAGAATACAGTATATAATATTTTATTTGTTTTTTTCTGCATATAGTAATTAACATTTTCCCAAAATAAAAAATTCTGTCTTTGATAGAACTGAAACAAGTCTTTTGTAGTCGAATTGTCGGAACCAAACTTATTAAAACAATACTCACAGATATTATAATCATTTCAGATTTCAAAAGAGTACTGCTTCCAAATTTCGAATACAAAAATGCTCCGACCAATGCAGCAACAGCCGTTCCCAAGCTTAAAAAGCAATTTAAATAGCCATAATAGTTTGTCATTTTATTTATTTTGTTTTTTGTATCTAAATAATCATAGACATACCCTGACATGGCATTATCCATCATCACTTTTGAGACTGCGAACAATATTTCACCAAGCAAAATAACGCCAAAGCCATGCCAATTCAGCCACATAAAGTTAATTCCGAAATATATTACGAAAGATATTAGTAACATAAATTTTCTTGGAATTGCATCAGAAATATACCCTACAGGCAATTCTGACAATATTGACGTTAAATAAAAAATACCTTGAAAAAAGAATAAATCTTTAACGGTTAAACCGTTTTCCTGATAAAAGAGCAATAAAACAGGAGATAACAAAATAATTGCTCTTAAAAATAACGCTAAATTAAATTTCCAAATATTTGTATCTATGTTTTGTCTCATTTTTACCCTGCATAAAAGTACAATTTACAAATATATAAGACAATACAAATAACCGGAACTATTATAAACAACCTGTTATCTTTTTTGTAATAACAAATTGCGACAACAGCGAATGCACCTAATATTCCAAAAAGATTTGAGAAAAGGATACTGTACTCAGGTCCCTTAAAATAATCGGTACTCTCAACAAGATTACAAATCGCACCGAAAGTAATTCCAAAAACCAATAGTAGAAATAATATCGAATAAATGAAGAAGAATTTTGAAAAATTCTTCTTCACCAAAGAAACAACAAACATTATTATCAATCCGATTATTGCAAAAGGTATCAATATGACCGGCAAATCAAACAGAAATATTAACACCAATGACAACAAACTATTCATATTTACCTACCACGGGAACTTCCAATTGTTTTTCTGAATTGATTCCAGACCGCTAAGTCCGCTGTCATCTTGAGAAAGGAAAAATACATCAAGATCTTCTGTGTTTGGGCCTTTTTCACCATTGGTATCAACATAAAACCTCGCATCACCATCTGAGTAAAAACTTAACTTAAATTCAGAGCCATCAGCTAAAACATAAGTTAAAAGAATACCTTCCCCAATAGGAATCGTCCAACGATTGGATTTATCTCTGTAATAACCTAAGACTTCCCGTCCTTCAGTCCAATCAACACCATTAATATATCCTCCATACTTTGTTTGTATTACATTTTTGTAGTATTCCCTTTGCGTTGTTTTCACAGCTACTACATTAAAATATTTTTTTACCATTTGAGCACAGGCATTGGATTTTTGTTCCGGAGATTTACAAGCCTGAAACAACTCTGTATCACCGAAATTAGAAACGCCATCGTCAGCCATTGCTTTTTGAATACCCTGGGATAGGGTTGAGTACATTTTCTTTAACTGATTTTCCAACACTTGATCTTGGTATTTTTGAATAAGAGACGGCAATGTTAGTGCGGCAACAACTCCGATTATACCTAGAGTAATCAAAACCTCTGCCAAAGTAAACGCTCCCTTGCGCGCACCAAGCTTAACGTTAGAATATTGTTCAAAACAAGCACTACTAGAGGGTTTTAGACTATTACCCCCCCCCCCAGGATAAGGTTTTCAAAAATTTTTTCATCAACTTCCCTCCATAAAATGTAACGATATAAATAACATATCATATTTTTTTCATATTTGCAAGTGTGCACAATTAATTATCTAAAACGCATTATTGTAATTCGTTCAAATAATACATTACGTTTTTAATCCATTCTTTGGCTTCGCTTTTCCCACAATATTTGCCGGCTTCTGCAAGTTCTTTCACTGTATTAATTTTATTTTCTCTATGATGATAAGCCAATGTTTCTGCCATTTGGTCTATACACAAATCTATATTGGAAAAATGTTTTAATTTCTGCTTTGAGGTCATAATTCCGCCAATATTGCGTTTTACTTTTGTTGCATTTGATGTCCCTCTCGCAGATTCATGCATCGCAATTGCCATCAAAACAGTCGGATCTACCCCATGCTTTTTGGCTGATTTAATGAAAATGCATGCTTTATTATTCAATGGGTTTTTCTGCATATCATTCTCTAAAAGCAAAGAATTGAACAAAATATTCAATTTAATAGAATTTTGAACCTGTCCTTTTGCCATGATTTTTGTAGTCGCAGCGGTCTTTCGTGTAAGAATTTTTACAGCTGTAGAAATTTTTTTTGCTGTTTTGTTCACTGTCGGAACAAACTCTTGATGATCGAAATTTTTCGCCATTTGAGCCATTTTGGCATCATAACGTGGAATTAAAGAACTTACCGCCACGACCGTTGACATTACTTTATCAATATTAGGCTCATGCTGTAATGAATAAGTTACTGCTTTGTTTAAAATTTGTTTGCCTGTTCTTTTTGTTACAACAGCGGCATACATTACCGTTCTTTTGCTAACTCTGGGGATTTTCATGATATGCGTCCTATTATTGCATAATAATTATACATCCGTAAATAAACCTCATAAATAAAATTTTTTGCTAGTAATTAACATAACTTTAAGTAATGTTGCCGATTATATTTTTTACGTGTAGCATATTAATGGAATTAGTTATTATAGGAGAGGTTAATATGAAAAATCTATTGAAAATTATGTTATCTGCCCTTGTTACTCTATTCGTTACAATTCCGGCTTTCGCATTTCCGGATGTAGCCACCAATCACTGGGCAGCAAAACAGATTGAAATCTTATCAGAAAAAGGGGTTATCGTAGGCTACCCTGATGGAACATTCAAACCGGACGAAAACGTAAGCAGAGCAGAATTTGCATCTATGGCAATTAAGGCTCTTGGTCAAGAACATACTACTGTCGCTCAACCGGTAAAATTCACTGATATTGATCCTGCTTTTTGGGCTTATGACGCAATTCAAAAAGCTTTATATTTCGACCTAATCTCTTGCCCTCCGGAAGGTCAACCTTTCAGACCGGATGACACGGTTACTCGTGCAGAATCTATTTCTGTTGCAGTTAATGCGCTAACAACAGAACAAATCAGCGATGTTAAAGCTAGAGAAGTTTTATCTAAAAAATTCGCCGATGCAAATGAAGTTCCGGAATGGTTCGTAATTCCAGCCGGCAAAGCAGAAATTTTAAATATGCTTGTTACAATTCCTTCTGCAAATAAAGCAAAAGTAGAAGCAAACAGACCGGCTACACGTGCAGAAGTTACTGCTATTCTTTACGAAATGATGGAACAAGCAAAACTTAATCCAAATGCAAAACTTGCAGAAGCAATGAGAAAGAAAACCGGTGAAGGTTATGTCGTTGAAAACGCTGTCGTTCAAGGAAGCGTTGGCATAATCCCTGCAGGCTCAATTGTTCCTGTAAAACTTACAAAATATATTAGTTCTCAAACATCAGATGCCGGCGACATTTACTCAGCTTCAGCTCCTGAAAACTATATAACAAAAGACAAATACATCCTTGTTTACAAAGGTTCAACTCTAAAAGGACAACTTTTGGATGTTAGAAAAGGAAAATGGTTTGTTAGAAACGGTGTACTTGTACTAGACAACTCTCTACTAACCACTAATAACGATCAAACAGTTTCTTTCAACGGCGTTGGAGAAGTTACAAAATACAGAAACTGGTTCATGAAATTTGTAAGAGCTACTCTTAAAGGTGAAAAACTTAACGTTGAACCGGAAGGAACAGTCTACATTAAACTTTTAAAACCTGTAAAAGTTGATTTAACAAACGGTTGGATTTTTGAATAAAAAACAAAATAAAGAAAAAATTCCTCTTTCGTTATAGAAAGGGGAATTTTTTATATATATTAAACCTTAAAAATTTTGCCTCAAAAATAATCACATGCCTGCCCAGCATTTGACAACTCTATACATCTTTTTTTACAAAACCCGTTTGAATTATGTCTTTACCAAACTGAGCTTCCAATTTATCAAAGCATTTAGATAATTTTTCTTTTTTCTCTTCAACTGTTTCATTTGCAAACAAGGACATTTGCGCTTCATCATTAAATACAAATGTATCCAAAATTACGCCTGTACTGCGATACAAGATATTTGGATTAAACATTTTATCAAGCAGATTGAAAACAATATCCGAAATTTCGAGTTCAAAATCAGTTGCAACATTCAAAACTTTCTTTTCACTAAAAACTCTAAAGTCCTTTGTTCGCAAGAAAATACTAACCCCTTTACATTTCGCATTTATTTTGCGCAATTTTACACATGCCCGATGAATATGGTAATTCAGAGAATTTTTGAGATAATTTTTATCAGAAGAAAACTTTGCAAGTGCACTTGTCTTTTGAATAGATTTAGGTAATTTTTCCTCATCCGACACAGATGAAATCATCTCTCCCAAAAGCTCATGTTTCATCTCCAGTCCACGAATGCCAATTTGCTTATTTAGCCACAAATCATCCTGACTAACAAGTTCATAGGCTGTCAAAATCCCGTTTTTTCTCAATAATATAGAAAGATTTTTTCCAATCCCCCAAACTTCGTCAATACTTGTCTTTTGCAATAGAGGAATAATTTTTCTAGCTCCAACAAGAAAAACACCCTCGCCTTGGATCTTTGCCTTATCAGACGCCAATTTGGCTAATGATTTTGAAGAACTTACGCCAATAGAAACAGGAATATCAACCTGTTTCAAGACTTCTTCTCTAATCATTTGCGCAATTTCAAGGTAATTTTTCTTATATAATCTCTCGAGTCCGGTCAAATCAACAAAAGCCTCGTCAATAGAATAGATTTCAACTTTTGGGCTGAAAGATTTTAAAACCGCCATAACTTTTTCTGAAATTTGAGAGTATAAATCGTGATTTGCGTTGATATATGTCGCTTTTTTCATTTGACCTTCTATTTGAAAATACGGCATTCCCATTCTTATACCAAGCTTTTTCGCTTCTCTTGAACGAGATATAACACATTGTCCTCGTCCAGACATTACGCAAACCGGCTTTCCCTTAAGCTCTGGATTTACGGATTGCTCACAAGAAACAAAAAATGAATCGCAATCAACTAGTGCTATAATATTTTTCTTCGCCATAGCAACATTTTCAGATATATTCGATTTTTCGTCAAATGTTTTATCCATGCTAATCAACTACAATTTCTTGTTCGTTTTTATATGTAACATAACCCAAATTCGCTTTTGGTGGCTTTTTAAGATATTTGCGTTTGGTATAAATAACTCCGACCTTTGACGATTGAGCCCCTTTAGAATATTTTTTTGCCAATTGCGCACATTTTAAAATCAGCTCATTTGAAGGATTTTCACATCTTAAAAGGACATGTGAACCGGCACAATCCCTTGTATGGAACCAATAATCATCATCTTTTGAAAGCTTTGAGACTATATAATCATTTTGCCTGTTATTTTTTCCTATATAAACTTTACAATTATCAACCTCAATTTCAGTTGGGATAAAAGATGATTTTTCAACCTTTTTTATCTTCTTTTGAGGTTCAATTTCATGCCCGATTGCGTATATATCTTCAATTGAAACAGCAACTTCTATTGAATATAAAGTTTGCTCGTAATAATCCACATTCTTTTTGAGTTCATCAGTCAACTCTGAAAGCTTTGCAACAGATGTTTTAGCTTTATTATAGAGTTTATAGAATTTATTTGCATTTTCTTTTAGCGTGCTAGTTTCATCTAGTTCAATATTAATTTCTTTATTATTTTCGTAATCATAAACTCTTATAAACTTAGAATAATCCTTGTTATTATAAAGATTTGCCATTATCAAATCACCATATAGCCTGTATTTATCTGAGTTTATTTCTTTTGATAGCTTGTAATCCATTTTTTTGAGAGAATTTTTATCTTTTTTAAGCTTCGCTTGAATTATCTGTGAATATTGCCCTTTTAAGCGTTTAATCTTATCCTCGTAAATAACTTTCGCATAATAATCATCAACAAGTGAATTCATATCACCATTGTCAAAATTTGCAAGAGAATTCTTATTAAAATACCATTCTTTAGGTCGTCCTGCAGGATAAACATAAGGCAAACCACCAGCCATCTCTCTTTCTCTACTTTTTTCAGCCCCGACATTATGAGCACAACCTAAAATCATATTAGTATCATAGTTATATAAAATGACATTAGAATATTTTCCCATCAACTCAATTGCAAGGCACAAATATATCTTTTCAGACAGTTCGTTATAGGTTTCAATATAAAATTCTAAAATCCGCTCATACGGTGGTTGTTTAACATGAGAAACAATCGCATTTTCAAGATATTTTCTCAACAACATACAAAACATCGGAGGTTTGTCAGGAATTTCTATCAAGCGTTTCTTTTCATTTTCTTTGTTCATAAAACAAACGTGATAATACTGTGGATTTATATTTATATAGAATTTTCGAGTTTCACCATTGTTTCTAAAAGTCAGAACAAAGTCTCGTCTTGTCGGCTGTTGAATTTTTTGAATTCTGGCACCTTGCATATACTCAGAATTTTCATCTAGCCATTTTTTTAATGTTAAAGAATCAAAACTTATCATAAAACTATTCTACAACAAAATAGTAATATTATTGACGGAACTTGAAAAGTATGATAATATGAGACACATATAAAAGGAGTAAAAATATGGTTTTATGGGAAATTTATGCAATATCTGGACTTGCATTTCTTATTCTTGAAATGGTTGTTCCTTCGATGTTCTTTTTAAACTTAGCATTTGCTGGCTTTATAACAGCGATTGTTGCTTTGTTTATAAAAAGTTGGATTGTCTTAACATTCATATTTGTTATTCTTTCAATCCTTGCAATTCTTTTACTCAGACCTATCTTGGTTAAACAAAAAGAGGCAAAGGAAAAAGAAACAGGCATGGAAGGCAAATACATCGGTCAAATTGTAAAAGTTATTGAACCGATTACAAAGTATTCTGGAGCAATAACTATTTACGACGAACGCTGGGAGGCTCGAGTAGAGTCTGACGAAACTATTCCAGCAGGAAGCGAAGTTAAAATTATAAAAAATGAAAGTTTAGTATTAACAGTAGAAAAAATATAGGAGAGAGAAATGTCATTATTTTTGTTAATATTGCTTGTTGCACTATTAATTTACGTATTCAAAGGTATTATCATTGTGCAACAACAACAAGAAGTCATCATTGAAAGAATGGGACGCTATGAAAAAACACTTCGAGCTGGTCCAAACTTTATCTTCCCAATTTTGGAAGCTCCACGAGGAATATTAAAAAAAGTTTCTCAAAAAGGAATAGACGGCAGAAACTTCTACTATCTTAAACCTGTTGATAGAATTGACTTGAGAGAACAGATGTATGATTTCCCTCGCCAAAACGTAATTACACGTGACAACGTTTCAATCACAATCAACGCGTTGATTTATTTTCAAATAGTTGACGCAAAAAGTGCAGTTTACGAAATTGAAAATCTCCCGGATGCAATTGAAAAATTGACTCAAACAACATTAAGAAACCTTGTTGGTCAAATGGATTTACAAGAAACCTTAACATCTCGTGGAAAAATTAACGACGAATTGAGAACAACACTTGACGAAGCTACTAACAAGTGGGGCGTAAAAGTCAACCGTGTTGAAATCCAAGATATCTTCCCACCTGCAGATATTCAAGCTTCAATGGACAAATTAATGAAAGCAGACAGAGAAAAGAAAGCAACAATTACAGAGGCAGAAGGTCTAAAAGAAGCTGCTATCCGCAAAGCAGAAGGGGAAAAAGAAGCTGCTATTCGTTCTGCAGAAGGTGCTAAACAAGCAGAGATTTTGAAAGCAGAAGGTATCGCACAGGCTCGTGTAATTGAGGCAGATGCAGAAAAAGAAGCTATCAACAGAATTATCACAGCATTAGCAGAAAAAGGACAACCGGACAAATATTTGATTGCAATGAAATATTTAGACACAATGACAGCAATCACAAGTGGAGAAAACAACAAAGTTGTTTACATGCCATACGAAGCAACCGGCATCTTGTCATCTGTAGATGGCATCAAACAAATGCTTGATAGAAAATAAACAAAATGAGTAATAATAAAATCGTTACTTGGATAAAATCAAACCCTATAATAATATTTGTAATGTTTTCAGCTATATTTGGATTCATTATGATATTCAATGTACTCCCTTGTTCCTCTGTTCTTGATGGAGTAGACCATCTTCAAAGAGCAACACAAGTATCACAAGGAATTTGGATAAGCCCAAATAAAAGCACTTGGGTTATGGGGTATTCTCCTGTAATGTATTTAATGTCTGGATTAGGCTTAAAACTATTTAAAGTTTTTTATGCCGGACGAATTTTTAATTTATTTACATGGATAATCCTTATTGCGATTGCAATAAGGATTACTCCTGTTTTCAAATGGCAATTTGTTTTCATTGCACTACTTCCAACATCTTTATTTCAAGGAATGTCGATTTCTGCAGACTCATTTAATAATGCATTCTCTTTTTTATTTTTTGCATACATGTTTAGATTGATATATCAAAACCAATTTTCATATAAGAAAGATATTCCAATTTTACTCACACTTACAATCATTGGCAGTCTATGCAAAGGGGCAGTGTTTCCTCTTTTACTTTTACCGCTTATAAAAGTCAATAAACGTAAATATTTATTACTAGCTTTTTTACTCGGAATTGCGGTCTGTATTACTACAATATGGAGCCATATCAGTTTAGGCGCTCTTCCAAATTTTGTAGATACAACTGCAAACAAATTATTTATTCTACACCATCCAATTTCTTACTGTATTATTCTTGCAAAAACAATATCTACAAATTTTTTACCTTGGATATATGGTTGCATCGGACAACTTGGTTGGATACAATTAGATAAAAAAATTATATTATTAACCGCATTAGTTTATCTATTATCTTTTAAATTTATACCGACAAGTGAAGAAATAAAAATCTCACACAGAGTAACAGCCTTTATTTTATTATTACTATATACAGTATTTACATGTACATTACTTTATTTCATATACACGCCATACGGGAATCCAAAAATTTGGGGAGTACAACCAAGATATTTTGTACAAATTATCCCTGTATTATTCATTCTTTTTGGGCAAAATAAAATATCCCACCACACTAACACTGCAGTTAAACTAATATTAATATATATATTTATGTTATTATTACACTGTACATTTTTCTTAGTCTAAATTTTTAGAGGAATAATTATGATAATGAACAACTTACCTAGAATGCAGGTTTTGATTACGACAAACGACCAATATATAGAGGGCGAACTGCTTTTGCCGGAAAACATGAGATTTAGCAACTCTGTACCGGACAATATGCTTTTTTATATACTTAACGGAGGTTTTCAATTTTTAACTCTTAAAAATTGTGAAGTTAAAGACAGAAAAAATCTAGCCTTCCGCCCTGACAAATCCCCACAACTTCACGTTAACATTTCTTGCATTATTACTATGCAAATCGTTGAAATTCTTCCAGATGATTTTGAATATGATGAAGATTTTTACGAAGAGGACAACTACGAAGAACCTGAATTACCACAACCACAACAACCTCGTCAAAAAAATAGAGCTAGACGCTAATTTTATTAATACTTCATACTTGTTCACTTTTTTTTATGTTTTTGGTAAAATACTGGTAAGTCTATATTGAATATAAGAAAAAGGAAGATAAGATGATTAAAACCAAACTTAAAGACCACAACTGCGGAGAGCTTAATCTTAAAAATTTAAATGAAGAAGTTACTCTTTCAGGTTGGGCTTCTACTATCCGTGACCTTGGTGGTATACTATTTGTGGAATTGAGAGATAGAACAGGATTTTTCCAATTAGTTGCTAACCCTCAGATTAACCCTGAAGTTCACAAGGTTTTTGAAAAACTAAGATCTGAATATGTTATCACTGTAAAAGGTAAAATCACTCGTAGACCAGAAGAAACTTACAATGAAAAATATGCAACAGGACAAGTTGAAATGTATCCTACTTCTGTTGAAATTTTGTCTGAAGCCAAAACATTACCATTCGTTTTAGATGATGAAAATGTTTCGGAAGATGTTCGCCTAAAATATAGATACTTAGATATCAGACGTGAAAGCATGTTGCACAACTTGACTTTGCGACATAAAATTTGCCAAGCGGCTAGAAATTACCTTAATAATCAAGACTTTTTGGAAGTTGAAACACCAATTCTTATTAAAACAACTCCAGAAGGCGCACGTGATTATCTAGTTCCATCACGTGTTCAAGAAGGTAAGTTCTACGCATTACCTCAATCTCCACAGATTTTCAAACAATTGTTGATGGTTGGCGGGATTGAAAGATATTATCAAATCGCAAAGTGCTTCCGTGATGAAGATTTGCGTGCTGACAGACAACCTGAATTTACTCAAATCGATATTGAAATGTCATTTGTTGAACAACAAGACGTTATCAAATGCGTTGAAGGTTTGATTGTTGATACATTCAAGGCAGCAGGAGTTGAAGTAAAACCTCCATTTATTCAAATGCCTTGGCAAGAAGCTATGGACAGATTTGGTTCAGACAAGCCTGATACTCGTTTTGGTTTGGAACTATTTGACATCGGCGACATCATTTTGCAATCAGAATTCAAAATCGTCAGAGATACTCTTGAAAATGGCGGTATCGTTCGTGGTATAAGAATTCCGGGTGGAGCTAAATTCTCTAGAAAAGATATTGATGATATTACAAAACTTGCAGTTTCATTCGGTGCAAAAGCTCTTGCAAACATCATTTATAACGAAGATGGTACTGCAAAATCTCCTGTATTGAAATTCGTTACAGAAGAACAAGCACAAGCTATTAAAGAACGTGCCGGAGCAGAAGATGGCGATATCATTTTCTTTGTAGCAGATAAGCCGAAATTAGTTTACGATATTATGGGCAGATTGAGATTGTATTTTGGTAAAAGATTAGATTTAATCGACGAAAGCAAACACAATCTACTTTGGGTAGTTGACTTCCCTATGTTTGAATGGTCTGATGAAGAAGGCAGATTTATGGCAATGCATCACCCATTCACATCACCTTGTATCGCTGATTTGGATAAATTGAAATCAGGGGATTTGGGTAACGTTAAGTCAATTGCTTATGATATCGTTTATAACGGAACTGAATTGGGCGGTGGTTCTGTAAGAATTCACTCATCAGAAGTTCAAAGCGCAATCTTCAAGGCTCTTGGTTTGACAGAAGACGAAGCAAAAGAAAAATTCGGATTCATGGTTAACGCTTTGCAATACGGAACTCCACCTCACGCAGGTCTTGCAATCGGTTTGGACAGACTTGTTGCTTTACTTTGCAGAACTGATAGTATTAGAGATGTAATCGCATTCCCTAAAAACTCAGGCGCAAAAGACCTTATGAGTGATGCTCCAGGAGAAGCTTCTCTACAACAGTTGAGAGAACTTCACTTAAAGAGTACTGTCCAACCACACCACAAGGCTTAACAAGTAAAAATATATAAATAAAAAAATCCCTTTAGCTTATTACTAAAGGGATTTTTTATTTATCCTCATTCCCTAATTTTTCTTTAATCTTGCCCTTTGCCAAAGATTTTTTAAATTTTTCTATTACTGTTGCTACAAAATCTTTTCTAAAAAGCTCACTTCCCTCATCCATAGTCAAGCCGACGTAGCGTCCGTTTAAAAAATTAACACTTCCAGAAGCTTCAACACCATTTTTCAAAGTTGTTGAAACTTTAATAGTATTTTGACATTCAAACACATCTGGATTTATTTTTTGTGCGTTTTTGTACATATAATTCATCACCCCACCGAACGTACGTGGAATATGAGACTTAAAACTTGGGTAAGAATAATTTTTGTTATTATTTTGAATATTCATGCAAATTCTCCTTGGACATATAATATTCCTAATTGATAGATTTTGCTATTTTTTGTACTTTTATTAAGAAAAATTTCTTATTTAAGATATAATAAAACTATGCAAATATACAATACTACAAATTTTAACCCTAAACTTTCGCTTGCTCTTGGCTTCTTTGATGGT
>USOK01000024.1 GCA_900556295.1 uncultured bacterium
TTTGGTGCGATTATGGCTATAATATTGAGGTTGGAGAGAATTTTTATGCAAATCACGATTGTGTAATGCTTGATCCTGCTAAAATAATTTTTGGTGATAATGTTTTTATTGCTCCTCAATGCGGTTTTTATACTGCTGGGCATCCGTTAGATAAAGATGATAGAAATGCTGGTTTGGAATATGCATATCCAATAAAAGTTGGTAATAATGTTTGGTTTGGCGGACATGTATCAGTAATGCCCAGAGTTACAATTGGTGATAATGTTGTAATTGGTGGTGGTAGTGTTGTGACAAAAGATATTCCCTCAAATGTTGTTGCTGTTGGCAATCCTTGTAAAGTAATAAGAAGGTTGGAAGAAAAGTAGATTTTATCACGAAAGCTTAGGTGCTATGCTGTTAAAATTACTATCAATATTTGAAGTAGGTATGAATATTGGTGCAGGGGACTACGTACGTAAAACTATATGCCAATATCTGAAGTAGGTATGAATATTGGTGCAGAGGACTATGTACGTAGTACACACAAAAAGGCTTTCAATTAATTGAAAGCCCTTCAAAATTTTTATCTAATTAAAGTTTTTCTGAAAACTCTTCCCTATAAGCCCAAAGCATATTTGCTTACGGAAATCATATCCATTGCATTAAAAATATTCTGTTGTGTTGACTGGATAGCCTCTGCTCTTCCGGAAATACTTGCCAGTTGCGCCTGATAACTTTGGGCTGATGATATTTTTGACTGGTCGCCGGAATTCAGCATAACCTGAATTTCCTTTGAGATGTTGTCAACAATGTCATCCAGCGAATCATTAGATGATACTGTTACGCCAACTTCTGTTGCAAGGTTTTTTGCTTCCGATAAAAGCTCTTGCTCTGATGAATTACCTCCTTGTTGTTGCTGTCCCGCATTGTTTTGTTGTTTCGCAGCCTCCGCCTGCGCAATAAGTGTCTGTGCCTGTGCTTCGGTTGTCACCGTTGAAGGATCTATTCCCAAAGCTTCTAATTTAAGTTTTGTTGTTGAACTTAATTCTTCTGTTTTATAGGTTGAAATCGCCCCAGCTTGTAAACTGTTAATAGAACTGATTGATGTCATCCCATATCCTCTCGTATTTTTTTACTTTCTACTCCTTATTAATGTTTTTCACCCTAATGTCAAGATTTCTTTGACATTTTTTATAACGGAATTTTTTATAGAAAACTTTAATGTTTTGGGGCATAGTTTTACAAAACTTTACTATTTTAATGTTTGTGTTATTATTGTTATGGGATACATTATGAAAAAGTTAGTTATATTGTGCTTATCAATGTTAATAATGGCTTCAAGCGCCTTGGCGTCGGCTTATATAAAAATTGAACCTGATTTTTTACAACCGTCGCAAAGTAAAAGCTATGAACAGGTTAACGAAACTCTTGCGATAATTTTTAGCAAGATTAAAACGCAAATTAAAACTAATAAATATCCGAAATATTATCACGATTTTACGCTTGTGAAAGATGATGGTACGCAGAACAAGTCTTATTATTACGTGAAGAATGGTAATGCGGAATTGATTTATAACACAGATTCAAACGAATTAAAGTTTGTATCTTTTAGGCGTCCGGAGTTGATGAAATCTCGAATTATTTATGATTATCCGTCAGGAAAGCTTCATGCTGTCCAAATTTTTGTATCTGACGTAGAATCTTTTGTTTTTAGTCCAGATGGCAAATATGTTGATTATGCTCCATATGTAAAAGAAGTTCAGGAAAAGGTTATAAAAAGTTGGAAAGTTCCACCAAGAAAACAAATTGATATTTTAGCTAAAGGTCAAAAGGATTTGCTTGTCCAAATGGCATTAACTCTTGATAGAAACGGTAACGTAAAAAAATGTAGAATTTTAAAATCATCAAAAATAAAAGCTTTGGATGATAACGCAGGTTCTGCAATTCGTGCAGCAGCCCCATTTAAGCCTTTCCCAAGTAATTTCTTTAATGAAGAATTGGTTATTATTTTGAATTTTAATTTTAGTTTGTAGTTTTGCATGAGAGCAAAATCTTCCGCAAGTGGGAAATTTAAAGAGTAGTATTTTTTTTGTTAAATTATGAAATATTGTAAATTTTTCATTCGCATGCACTTGTCAAAATTTTTTGTTCAGTAAAAAATACATGTCGGGAAGGACTGAAATATGATAGTAGGAAAAAATTTAACGTACGATACAATAAAACAACGACATAAAAGTTACGGAGAGTCATCTCCAAATCGTGTTCCTCTTTCTTCCGAGTTCATGTCCTTAAAAAATCAAATAAATGAGAGACCTTTAAAAAGTAATCTAAACGATTTATCTTTTAAAGGTCTTTCTTTTAGCGGAGCTGACACAGTACAAAAAACAGCTCAACAACCAGCTAAAAGATCTCCTAAAAAAGATGATAAAATGAAACCACTTCTTTATACAGTTGGCGCTCTTTTGGCGACAGGCTTGGCTTTGAGATTTGCTCCCAGATATAAAGAGGCTGGTAAATACAGCATAAAAGAGTTCCAAGAATTCTCTCAAAAGTATATGGGAATTGCGAAAGACAGTAAAGGTAATCCTACTCAAACATCTATTGGAAAAGAATTGTTAGACCACGTTAAAAAATCTGATTTGACTAACGAAATGGTTAAAATAGACGGTGACACAATTACTTTTCGTAAAAAAACAATTCCTCAATTAATTTGGGACGGTTTAATTTATCCTGTAAAAGTTTTGCCGGCTGATATTTTAAATGGTACAGTTGAGTTAATTGGCAAAATTAAGCCGTTCAAAAATTGGGCTCAAAATACATTGCAAAAACCGATGTTCAAAAACATCAGACAGCGTTCAAAAGTTGATTCGCAAACAAACTCTTTGCGTGGTCTTTTTGAGACTATGAAAGGGCTTGAAGGGAAAACAGATGCCGAAAAATCTGCTGCAATGTTTGAACGTTCTGTAAAAATGTTTGATCCTAAAACCGGTAACTACGATACCAAGCACGAACGTTCTTTAAATAGACTTGTTTCAGGTTTGCCACCTGCAATTTTCCTTGCAAACGATGCTTACAACTTGTCAAGAATGATGGATGATGATAAAAATTCTGCAACTCATGAACAAAAAGTTCGTTTCAAACAGGAAATGGCAAGAATTGGGTTTAACGCATATATTACCCTTGTTACATTAGGTGCTTTAAACAAATATATTAATAACTCCAAAATGGGTATTATGTTAATGACAGCATTGACAACCCTTACAACAGAAGCATTTTCACGTGTAATTAACGGAAAACATATTACTAGATTAACTCCGGAAGAAGCTCGCAAAGAAAATTCTAAAAACAATGCGCCGGAAGCTAATATTAAACCGGATGTATCATTCAAAGCATCCGAAAATAAAGCAAATACTCAAAAAGCAGATAAGGAAAAAGTGCAAAAACCGTTGCTTTCATTGAACACAATTATGAAAGCAGTTGGTACGATTATTGTTGGAGGTTTTGCAATAAAAGGTGCAAGAAAAATTGATGCGGTTGACGATGCTTGGAAATCATTCTCTGGTTACTTTAAAAACCATTACAATAAATTGACTCAAATTGAAGATTATAAAATTCCTAAAGAAAAATTTGACAATATTACGAAAGTGTTGGAAGAAAACGGATTTACCGCTCTTGCCGAAAAATATAAGAAAGTTGCAGAAACAGCGAAAAATTCTGATGGCTCAATAAGTCTCGGGAAAAAAGATAAAAAAATCAAACCGGCTGTAAACTTTGTACTAGCTCCGTTTAAATTCATATGGAAATATGGTTCATTACCTTACAAAATGGTTGATGATGCTATTCAAACAATAACAAAAAGTGGCGCTAAAAAAGCATCTAAAGCAACTTCAGAAATTTCTGCACTTGCCAAAAGTGTCGACAATATTGGAAATATGGCTGAAAAATATTCTGCCGGTAAAGTTGATAAAAAACAATTCCACGACTATGTTACAGATAATATCTTGAAAGCTTTCAATGTAGATACAATGTCAAATGTTTCAAACAGTGAACTTTCAAACCTTGCAAAAACGGCAGCACTAGCTGCAACAATCTGGTTCTTGATGACAGATAACTATAACATGGTTATGTTGAAATCAAATGGTAATGATGTTGAAGGTGCAAAAACCAAGTTTAAAGAAAGATTTGTTCAGGAAGGTTCAAGATTGTTCTATCAAACCTTGTTGATTGATCTGTTCAATAGCACGTTCAGTAAACAGTATCACAAATCATTGTTCGGAATGAGCTGGATTACATTGACAAATACAACAATCGGTGAATGGTTGACAAGAAAATCAGTTGGTGTTCCTGTAGGCACACACTCTAGAGATCAACTTCTTGCAATTGAAGAAAAACAAGAAAAAGCAACAGGCTTCACTAAAAAATATTATAACTTTATGAAACGTTTAACTGGTAAGCGCTCAATCAAAACCTACGAAGTCGCACAAAAAAACGAAAAAGTTGCATCATAGGGTAATAAAAACAAGAAGTAATTATAAGCAAAGATGCGTAAAGGCATAGTCTGCATCTGTAAAAATGTAAACTGGATTGAATTCTTAGCTCAATATCATTAGTTTATAAATGTTTGTTCTATGCAATAACTCGTTTTGTTAGTATTTTCGTTATTATTGTTTTGCCAAAAGAAAATACCGACTGCGATTGCAACAACAAGAAGGATTATAAAAAATACTTTTGTCAATATTGCAAAAATTTTCCCAACGATAAATAAAACAATAACTACGCACAGTCCGATTAAAAGTACTGTAAAATCCATTATCTCACCCTGTTTTCTTCACCTTTAATAAGTCGCTGTATATTTGCTCTATGTAACCAAATTATATAAACAGCTCCCAATGCACAGTATCCGATATAAGCAATTGGTGCGTGAAATGCCCACATAATAAATGGAGACAACGCAAGTGCAATAATTGAACCTAAAGAAACATATCTTGAAAAGAAAGTGATTACTGCCCAAATTCCTGCAATAATCAATCCAACTTGCCAATTTAATGCTAAAATAGTTCCAACTCCAGATGCTACAGATTTTCCACCGGTAAATTTCAAGAAAATTGATTTACTGTGTCCTAAGATTACGGCAATTGCTGCTAATACAGGTAATAAACCAATTCCGGTAAAAGATTTTGCAAACAAAGATGCCAAAATTACAGGTAAAGCCCCTTTGAAAGCATCTAAAAGCAATGTAATAAAGAACCATTTTTTACCCATTACACGTTTAACGTTCGTAGCGCCGGTTGATCCAGAACCAATTGTTCTGATATCTTGACCTGTAAATGCTCTTACAATAATATATCCAGTCGGAATTGAACCGATAATATATGCACTAATTACAACAGCTAATAATTCTAATATTTTTTCCATAATCTCTCCTTGTTCACAAATTATAACAAGGATATTGTAATAATTCAAGAATATATTATAATGTAAATATAATGAAAAAGATTTTGGTACTTATAATATGTTTTCAAATCCTTGCATTACCGGTGTTTGCAGAATACGATTTTTCTGATGAAGCACAGGCAGAATTTGATAGACAAAAAAATCAATCTATAAACAATGCAACGCCAATTGATTTTACTAAAAAACGAAATCGAACAGAGATTAAAAATAATCAGCTAATACATCAAAATCCACCAACATTGCTGGACGAGATTCAAAATAATACATATACACAAACTAAAACTCAACCTCTAAACGGGTATATTGTGAATATTCCAGCAGGTACATCTTTTCAGGTTACGTTTGATTCTGGTATAAGTTCTGGTAGTTTAGAAAAAAATGACAGGCTTACTGTGCGTTTAACAAATGATTTGCGATATAACGGTAAGCTTATTGCGCCGGCAGGCAGTCTTGTTTATGGGACTGCAACAGATGCTCAAAATGCTGGTTTTGCCTATGGAAGCGGAGTTATAGAACTCGCATTCAATGAGATTTTGACTCCTGAAGGTTCGCAAATAATGATTTCTACAGAGAAAGTCTATCTTAAATCAAAAAGTGAGCGAGCAAAGAAAATGACTAGAGATGTAGTTGTTGGGGCACTTGGCAGTATGCTAGTTGGAGCTGCTCTTACTGCTCTTGGGGGAGGAAGTGATGACTGGGGTAGAAATATGCTTATTTTCGGAGGATTAGGAGCTGCCGGCGGTGGACTGAGAGGATCAATGCAGCATGGTGAAGAAGTTCAAATTCCGGATGGAACTACAATAGAATTAAAATTATCAGAACCATTAAATGCGACGACATTGTAATGTTAAAAATGTTATTTGGGTTAATATAATAAAATTTTTTTATCCAACGAACTATGCTTCTATGCATTTTTACACCTAATCTTCTTTTCTCAATCTTGCTAAAACCCTAAAAATATGCTATATTGTTCTTATAAATATATTGCAATGGGTGGAAAGATGAAATTAAATAAAAGATTAGTAACTTTAGGATTAATTATACTTGTATTGTCAATAGCAATAAAATTCGTATGGGCAGGATTAAGACAAATTAAAGTTGACGATTTTCATCCGTCTGCAGTTATTTTTCTAATTGATTCATCTGCTTCAAACCAAAAACAGTTGCCGGAACAGAAAAAAACATTGCGACAAATCTGTAATTTGCTTGACCCTGAGGACCAGATTAAGATTTTGAGAGTTTCTGAAGATGCTTATTTAATTTATGAAGGTAGTCCTATGAATGGGAGTACAATTACAAAATCAATGGATGCTTTTACAAAATACGACCAAAAAGATTATGGAACGGCATATGGAGTAGGAATTAAGAAAGCTTTTTCTCACGCTTTGACAATGAAAAAAGAAGGCTATGTGCCTGCAATTGTTGTGATTGGCGATCTTGAAAATGAAGGAGCTATAGAAAAACAAATCAACTGGAATACATTACCAAGCAATGTTCAGAATGTAAAAAAATATGCACCGGATATTTCTATGATGTTTTTGGATGCACATCCTGCCAAGCTTGATTTGGTAAAGGAAAAATTGACTCCGGTTTTAGGTGAAAATCATTTGATTGTTGCACCTAAAGAAAATATTGACAAGTCTATAAGAAAATTTCTTCACGCAATCGGAAGATAGAATTTGAGAGGATAATTAATGACTATAGTAATAACAACTTCACAAGGCGAAAAAGTTTTTAATAAAGATGTAATAACTGCCGGAACAAATCCTAATTGCGATGTTATTTTGAATACCGGCTACGATGTTTTGTTGACGATGGAATACAAAATTGCAGAAAACAAATGTTCTATTATCAATACTTTCAAAAATGATAAGGTTTTGTTTAAAGGTCAACCTATCAAAAGAGTTGACGTGACTAACATTTGCAAGATTATGTTTGGCGATTCAGAAGAATTTTTGGCTGTAAAAGTTATTGCTGATGCTCCGTCATCTAAACCGGTAAAAACGATTACTTCTATTGGTAAAGAGGATTTGACAGAAGAAGATATTAAAGGTTTGTACGGCAAAGATGTCAATGCTGTGACTAAGGTTAAATTAGAAAAACAAAAAGAAGATTTAGAGGATGCTCGTGTTGCAATTATTAAGCAAGTTGCTTTCCACATAAATGATTTAAAACAAAAATTGTCAACTAATTCCAAAACAAGCATTTTTTTGCATATTGCAATGTTTTTTAGTTCAATGATTTGTGCTTTTGGGGTATCAAATTACCTTATGGGACTTGAAATAAAAGAATCTGCAAATTTTTTACATCTCCCGACAAATATAAAAGTTTGGGGAATGTATACAGTATTGATTTATGGAATTTGTTTGTTATTGAAGCAAGGAATATATTTGTACTTGCAAAGTAATATTCAAAAAGAAATGTCAAAATCTGCTAAACTCGGTCAAAGTTTCATGTTGATTTTTTCATTGATTTTTGTGCTTGGAATTTATGTTGTAAACCTTGTTTATTATATGAATTTAAATGATTTTATGACATTTGCAATTTTTATTTCATTCTTCTTTTCTGGTATTATGGCAGTTCTTGCAATTTCTTGCGGATATTTCAAATGTAATGGTACTGAATGGACTATGACGCTTGATAAATATGAGTATAGAGAGGATTTTGAAGGGGTAATTAAATCTTATAGGCAATGGATTGAAAGATATATAAATAGTTTAAGCAACTCTAAATTGCAGTACATTAAGGATAAAATGTTCAACCTTCAATTAAAATCTGTTGGAGAGACAATTGTAGGAATTTTAACAGCACCATTTTTGGCTTATGGTGTTTCAAATACTTTGGCAATGTGTTTCCCAGAAGCTGCCGGCTGGGTAAGGATTTCAGGTTTGAGAATAAGCCCTGTATTCCTAACTCTTGCTACATTTATGATTATTTTTGCGTTCTTTTCTTTTGTAAACGCATTTTTCTGTACAAAGAAAGTTCAAGGTTCGCAAGTTATTAAACAGGATGGTTTTTCTGACTATCAACATCATGGTGTTACAATTTATGGGCTTGAAGGTGTTCGTCGGTTAAATTCAGAAAAAAATCGCTCGCTTGCTATCGGTTGTGCAATTATTTTTATAGAATTTGCAATGAACGTTTCATATTTCATGACGGAAATCGGCGGAGATATGCAAGGTATTTTCTTGAGTTTGGTTGCAGCGTTAGTACCAACGGCATTGTTGATTGCTGAAACGTTAATGTTAAGCCAGACTAAATTTGATATTTATGCGTGCGATGAATTGCTTTCAAAAGTAGATAAAGACTAATTATGGATATATTGAAAGTTTTAGTAATAATTGCATTTATTATCGTAACTATTTGTACGGTTAAATTGCACCCATCAATACATCAGCCTATGATTATTGAAGATGCTGATTTTAAGCTGACAAGAATTAGTGATACGCTTACACCTGATAGTGTTACGACAACGACTGCTACAGTAGAACCGCAAAATATTCAAAGTACTGTTCAAAATCAAAACTTTCAGAATATACAACAGACGGTAAGTACGGAGACTCAACCGGTTTCTACTCAGAATATCCAAACTCAAAACAATCAAGTCAGGTATATTCAGCCGGAAGATGTTGCGCCTTATAGCTCTAAAATAAAAAATGTTAGACCTAAAACGCAACAAATTTCCAATCGGAATAATGATGATGAAATGTCTGATTTGGAAATGGTTAACCAAATTTTGAAGGGAATTCAAGAGCAACAGCAAACAACTCGTCCAACGCCTTCTCCAAAAGTTAATCAAAATCATCAAACAACTTTTACACCAAAGCAAAGTAGTAATTTTAAAAATCCATATATGACCGAGCAGGAAGAAATTATTGCCTGGAATAAGTGGCGAAGCAATCTTCAAAACCAAATTATGAATGATTCAGATATTGATTACGCCCCACTTGGTACAATGTTTATGTTTACATTTGTTGTTGATAAATATGGCAATGTTTCTAATATCAAGGTTGAATGTTCTAATCCAAACTATATGAATGTCGCAAGAAATAATGTGAAACCTGCAATTGCAAGATTACAGAAAAAGTCGATATTAAACTTCCCTCGTGGAACACAAAGAACTTCAACAGTTGTAACGGGTGTGTTCTTAATTGGGACGCAAAACAGATATTCAACACCTAACGATTATTCAGATTACGAAAGGGTAAAATACTAATGAATACAACTAAAATACTAACAATAACAATAATTTCACTCGTAATCCTTGGAATTTGTACAACGGTTATCGCTGTCGTAAAACCGCATATGCACAAAACTATTATGCTGGAACAAATCATTTATAAAAGGGCAAAATAATGTTTAAAATATTTTGTGTAATTTTACTGATTGTTTTAGAAACTCCGTTCTATTTTAAAATGCGTCAGGCAAAATGTGATATTATCAGACAAACGGCAATTACGGTGATTATGATACTAATTGCGTTAGTCGTTGCCGGAATTTATTCATTAAGTATGTTTATGCTAAGATAATTTTGTTATGTATATATGTAAAGAATGCAAAGCTGAATATAAAGAAAAAGTTGAATATTGTGACTGTGGAAATAATACATTCGACTATATTGAAGATGAGCAGGTCGCTCAATCACTTAAAGCTACTAAATCTAGACGAACACTGACTCTTGAACAAAAAGCCGAACTCGTTTCAAGAGGCTTTTTCGCCCTTTGTATAATTTTATCAATAATCGTATGGGCAATTCCGATAGGCAAAACTCCTGCTAAAAAATCATCAACAACTCAACAAAAGCCTGTTTCTACTTCAACACCAATTCCAAATATTGATAAAATTTGGAATGATACACCGATTTACCAGCCAAAATCAAGGCAGAGACAAGAACAGGTTCAACAGCAAAATCCGCTTGATAAATTAAGACAAGAAGTTCCATTGACATTCACCCCTGTAGAAAGGAAAAAGATTTCTCAAGCAGAGGTTCAAAAAAAAAATAATGAGCTTGTAAAGCCGAAAACTCAATCACGAAAAACAAAGCAGGTTCAAAATACTAAACCGGTTCAAGCAGCAAAAACATCCGTACAACAGCCGAAAAAGTTGAATGAAGCACCTCTTTATAAAGAACCGAAAAAAATGACTTATAATCCAAATAGCGCGGAAATGTTGCGATATAAAAATAATCTTCGCTCTGCGTTGTTTGCTCATTTTGCTGTTGGAAGTATTTCTGGTTCAGGAGAGTGTTCTGTACAGTTTGCAGTCGACAAAACAGGAAAGTTGATTAATCGAAAATTTTCTCAAGAATCTTCAAATAAAGCATTAAATGACGCTGTTTATTATATGTTAATGAGTGTTCCGAAATTCACAGCGCCACCGGCAGAGTATAATGCTCAAACAATCAGAATGCATTTTAAAATAGATAACGGAAATTACGAAATTTCAATATATTAATTTGCAATAGCAGCAATTATCGCCATTCTGAAAAGGCAGAAGATCTAGTGTCCAGCGTAGATTTTCGTCTTATTCAGAATCTTACAATGTTGATTTAATGAATTTAAAATAGCCTCAAACCCAGTTATAATACCTTTATACTATGCGGGGAGCTGTGTCAATAATTTCAGCTTTTATGTTTTTATAAAAGAGTAAGGGAAATCGATTTTCAAAAAGTAAGAAAAAATCATAGGAGAAATATTATTATGGTAAATTTCAATAAAAGTTGGTGGGGCACTAGAAGAAATATCTCCAAAACTAGCCAAAAAACCTCCATTATGGAAGCTTGTTATAGGAAAAATCTTTGGTTAATAAAATATTACATAAAGAAATGGTGAGGAATATGATCTCCTCACCATTTTTTATTATAAATTTTACAAATCCTTAATCACTTCAAGCACCAATGACTTAAATTTTGCTTTAGCTTTATTGGCAGAATCTATTACTTCTTCATGAGAAAGTTTTCCGCTTGTTTCTGAACTTGCGGCATTTGTTATACAGCTTATGCCTAAAACATCTAGTCCGCAGTAGTTAGCAACAATCGCTTCCGGAACAGTTGACATTCCGACAGCATCTCCGCCGAGACGTCTAATCATTTTTATTTCTGCCGGAGTTTCATAACTTGGTCCAGAATTTGCCCAATAAACACCTTCTTGCAAAGTAATTCCTAAATCTAATGCACATTTTTCTGCCAGTTTTATTAAATGTTTTTTGTAAACTTCTGTCATATCAGGGAATCTTTCGCCTAAAGTGTTGTCATTAGGTCCAATAAGAGGGTTTGAGCCCATGTGATTGATATGATCTGTAATAAGCATTAAGTCTGCAGGTTTGTAGCTTTCATTTACTGCACCTGCTGCATTAGTTAGAATAAGAGTTTTGACTCCCAATGCTTTTAAAACTTTTACGGGATATGTAATTTCCTGCATAGAATGTCCTTCGTAAAAGTGATTTCTACCTTGCATCATTACAACATTTTTGCCATTAATTTTGGCAAAAACAAGTCTGCCTTTGTGACCTTGTACCGTAGAGGTAATAAAATTTGGAATATCTTTATAAGATACTGCTATATCGCAGTACTCATCAGCTAATTCGCCAAGCCCTGATCCTAATATAATTCCAATTTCCGGTTGAAAATTGTTTGTTTTTTCATTAATAAATGCAATACTATTTTCCATTTTTACCCCTAAAATATTTTTATACACACAAAAAGGCACAAGCCTATAAAACTTGTGCCTTAAAGAAATTTTTTAACCTACTAATCTATCTTCATCTGCTTCAGCAGCTTTTACCATAATAGCGTGTTCAACAGGATTTTCTTTTTTGTAAGTAGTGTCAAAGTTTTCTTCAAAATTAAAATCATCATGAGCTTTTTTAGCCTGATTTTCATCAACAAGTTTTTTT
>USOK01000025.1 GCA_900556295.1 uncultured bacterium
GTTGCAACAAAGACGATTGACACAATCAAAGAGGTTCAAGATGGCAAAATTATAAGAACAATTGACAGAGCAAAACTGTATAATACACAGACACCACAGGCTTTTCAATATGATTTGATAAAAGATGCGCATATAAAATTATATGGACAAAATTTTACTGATGATGCCGGAATGCTTGAGGCGCTTGGACAAACTGTTTATATTCTAAATGGAAGTTACAAAAACATCAAAATTACAACCCAAAACGATATTGAAATCGCAAAAGTTTATTTGAGTGAATAAGTGCAATTATGTAATATTAATTAATGACCTCTTTTAGCCAATGCAGCAATACATTTTCTGTATTTTTTATTTTTTTTGAGCGCTTTTTTTGCACCTTCTCTAACAGGAATAGCACTTTGAGGACGTTTCCGTTGGTCTTGTTGTTTGCCGTTGTTCATATTCATAACACCAGTAACACCTTGGATAGTTTTACCAGCAACATCTATAATTTTTCCTTTAGTTTCAGCATTTTTAGCGTTGTGTTCTGAAATTAGTGCCATTTTATCTTTGTAATCGCCACGTTTTTTTAGTTCTGCAGAAAATTTATCAGCAGCATTTTTATCATCCATTTCTTGTGCAAATTCTAGTCTTTCTGCAAGTTCTTCGTCGCTAATATCTGCGTACTCTTTAGAAGCGCCATTTTCTGTCATATTCTTTTTAGCATCTTTATCAAGATTGCTTTCTTCTGCCTTTGTTTTTTGATCTTCTCTTGCTTCTTTAGCTTCTTTTAATTGCTCTTTTGGAGTTTTTTCTTTTTCTTCTTGTTTTGCTGTTGTTTTAGAATTTTTATCTGTTAAATCTTTGTTTTCTTCTGTTTTAATGGTTTGTTCAGCTTTTTGGATTTCTGCTTTAGCTTTGCTTTCTTCTGTTTCTTTTTTCTGTTCTTCTTTAGTTTTTTCGCTTTCAGTTTTGTTGCTTTTAGAATCGGTCTTGTCTTTACTATTAGTGTCATTATTGTTTTCTGTAGATTCTGTTTTTTCTTTAGTTTCTTTGTTTTCTTCGTTCTTTTCAGAAGCTTTGTTCATTTTGTTGTCAGCTAGCATTCCGATAGATGCAGCCATGCTTATTGCGCCACCAACAGCTCCAAGAACTGATGCAAATTTACTATCACTTCCAAATGAAGTCATAAGCTGGCTGGTTGATGACATTGCGGAACCAACTACACTGCCAATTTTAGCGATTTGTCCAAATGTCCCAGATTGTCCAAGTGAGCCAAGTGTAGATGCAGCACTTGTTATAGCAGATGCAGCACCTGCAATTGCTGAAATCTTGCTAAATACACCGCTTGCTTCTTTGCCTTGTACGGCTCTGATATTGTTAACCATATCAGCAGAAGATGCTACAACATTTAGACCAGATGTAACTGCACCAAGAACACCGCCGGCTGCGCTTCCAACTCCAACTTGACTAGATGCAACTGTAATTGCAGCTTGACCAATTGACATTAAAGCTGCAGTTAAATTGCCGTTTGCTAAGTTGATTACGCCTTTAGTTACACCACAAGCAGCAACTCCGTAAGTACCGATTGCAACCATAACTTCACCAACTGCATGTGTCCATGGGCTTAATAATAGAATAGTACCTGTTGACAGTGTAATTGAGAATTGGTTTTCTGCAATTCCAACTGCGCCTAATTGTTTAGC
Source organism: uncultured bacterium (assembly GCA_900556295.1). Lineage (GTDB taxonomy): Bacteria > Cyanobacteriota > Vampirovibrionia > Gastranaerophilales > Gastranaerophilaceae > Stercorousia. Next base: position 1,686 of record USOK01000025.1, read on the forward strand.
TAATTTCTTTTGCTTGTCTTGTTCTTTCTTTTCAGCTTCTTTGTTTTTCTTTTCAATTACTTTTGTTTTCTTAGTAACTTTCTTTTGAGTTACTTTTGTTGATTTTTGAAGTTTTTTGATTTTAGTTCTGTTTCTTGTAATAACTCTTCCGCTTGCTTCAAAACTTACTCCAATTTCATTCAATCTTGCATCATTGCTAGCAATTTTATCAGCATTAGAAGTTTGTGTTGCATTGCCTTGTGTAGCAGTGCTTCCCGTAGTTGTAGCTTGTTGAGCTGATTGAGTATCAGCTTGAGCTACTGTGTTTGAACTTTGACCTTGAATCTGAGCTTGACGTTGAGCGTTCATATCTTCTGTAGTAAGTTGTTCATTTTCTGCAACGATAGCTTCATATTCGGCAACCATTTCTTCTTGTTTTTTTGCAGCTCTTTCAGATTCTTTTGTCATTTTGATGATTTCTTTTTCATCTTTTTTCAATTGTTTTGTTAGTTTTTTTGTTTCTTTTTCAAGTTCTTTAGTTGTTTTGTCTGTATCTTTTTTTACATTTTCAGAATCTTTAGAAGAATCTTTTGCGCTATTTTTAGCTTTGTCAACAGTATCTTGAGCTTTATCATCTGTCATTTCTTCTTTTTTAGAGCCTGATTTCTTTGAAGATGTTGATGTTGTTGCAGAAGCAGCTGTATTAACTTCTTTTTCTTCCGGTGTTTCTGTTTTGTTGTTTGAAGAAACAGTAGGTTGAGCTTTTGATACTGCTTTTTCAACACTGTTTGTAGAAGATTGGATTTCAGAAGTTTTTATTTTTGCAATTGGAGTAGCAGCACCTGTCACAGAACCTTCTGAAGTAGATTCTGTAGTTTTTGCAGATGTTGTTTGTTGTGCCGGTGCGCTTTGTGTTGCAGGAGCAGTAGTTGCTTCCGGTTGTGAAGTTGTACCAGTAACGTCTGTGCCATCAGCAGTATCTTGTGCTCCCTCTTCTGTGTTGCCTGCTGTTTGATCTTGTTCTGCTTGTTTGTTTGAATCGTAAGTTGATTGAGTTGTTTCTTCGCCAGTGATTGAAGAAATCATTGCGTCTGCTTGGTTTAAACCTTCAATTGCAGAAGTTTCGTTTCTTATAGCTCTTGTAGTTGCTTTGTCTGCAATTTTAGGAGTTGGCAAGCTACCTACGATTTGTGCGCTAAAGCCGATTGCTGTGCTAATTGAGCCCTTTGTAAAGTTTTTAAAGCCTTTTTTGAATTGTAAAGATGCAATTTGTTTCAAGCCAACGATAACTCTGTACTTACCCATCTTAGTAAGAGTTTCACCTGATTTGTCTGTAAAGTTCAAAGCTTCTTTGTCTTGAGGAATTTCTTTTTCTTTGTATTCAGTATTTGCTTCAAGGTTTTGGTTTTCAGAAGGGACTGCTGAAGAAATTCTTGATTTTTCTTTGTTTGTTTTGTTTTTGAATTCGTCAATAGAAGATTGAGCAGCTTCTTTCAATTCGCCAATTCTTTGGTTGTTTGTTTGAATACTTGATTTAAGATTTTCAACTTCTTTTTTATCAGATTCGCTCATACCGTTTTGGTCGTCTGAATTTTTGTTATTTTGTCCGTTGATTTCCTTATCAAGTTCATCACCTGATTTGCCTGTCAATTTTTCTAGTTTGTCTTTGGCTTCCTTGTTTTCTTGTTCAAGTTTAGCGATTTCTTCTTCACGTTTAGCTTCTTCGTCTTGGTATCGTTTGATAATTCTTTTGATTTTGTAGTTTGCATATTTAGCAAATTTCTTGTCGCCGATAGCGTCGTTGTTGTTTCTGATAGCTTTTACGGTTTGTTTTGTTAGGTCGGAGTGAATATGTCCGCCTTCTTTGATTAATTCTTTTACGTTTTCGTCGTTAATGATGAAATCTTCTGCTTCAGTTGTTGAAGGATCTTTAGTTTCTTCTTCAGCTTTTGGATTATATTCGTTCTCGTTTTCAACTGTATCTTCAGGCTTGTCAGATGCTGGGGTGTCAGCCTCTTGAGTATTTGTTTCTGCTACAGGAACATCGCCTTCAGCATTTTGGAGTTCGCTTGATGAAAGAACGCTGTTTTGAACACCAAGAATTTCTGCGATATCGCTTACTGAATGAGTTGTATCTGTAGAATATTCTTTGGTCTCGTTACCAACTTTGTTTGCTTCTTTTGCAAGGTTTTTACCTTGAGCCATAGCCATGATTGTTCCGATGAAACCGATTTCGTGAGAAACAGTTTGAGATGTCATTTTGTAATTTGTTTGAGAAGTGTAATCTGCTAATGTATCACCGATTTCGATAGTTTCTTCTGCAAGTTTTTCACCAAGAACTGCAAGAATGTTGATATCGTTCAAAGATCTTGCAATTTCATTTTTGTCGAATTGCATATCGTCTTTGTTGTTTTTATCTTCTAACATTCCTGTGATTTGAGCGTAGCGTTTAGCTTCTGAATCAGATAGTGCTTCTCCGTTGTTAACTTTGTTTTGAAGTGTTCTCCACTCTCTTAATTGAGATTCGTATTCATCAAGAGATTTTTTCTGATTTTCAACTTTTTTCTTAAAGTTTTTTTCTTGTCTTTGTTTTTCAGGCAAAAGGTCATTGATTTTGTCACTAATTTTGTTATTAGTGTCGTTACATTTTTCAATTTTCTTTTTAGCTTTAGGAATAAGGTCTAAGTAAGGTTCTTTTTCTGTAGTTTCGTCATCTCCTTCTTCTGCTGGATCGTTACTACCTTCTACATTTGTACCTGTTGTTTGTAAAATTGAGTTTGCAAGGTCTACTATATCTTGTGGAATATCAACACCATCTTCAAACATAGAAATAATTTCTTCAGCAGAATAACCTGACCATTGTGGGTCAAGAATTTTACCAGATTTTTTTGCATAAGCTTCGATGGTATATTTGATATTAATGCTGTTTGATTTTAGCGCAGAAGCTCCTGTTGCGTAAACATTAGCTGTAGTCTTAGTTTTTTCCCATTTGATAGAACCATCAGCTTGTTTTACTTTTGTACTTTTTTTAGAGCTTAAATTTTTAGTACCTTTTACTACAAGGTTACCGTTTTCATCAGCTTCTAATTTCCCGCTATAATCTAGTCCATAACCGTTTGGAGTTATGATTTCGTAACCTGTTTCGTCTTTGTAGAATTTTTCGAAATCAAGCATAGCGTCACTATCCAATTGAGAGTATAGGCGTAATGCCTCAGAATAGCTGATAATTTCGCCATTCACATAAAGATAGTAGTCTTGAAATATTTTAAATTTGTTTGGTAGACTTTCTACTTGCATAGTGACCCTTTTCCTTTAGTATAATTAACGGGTAATTTGCAAGATTTCTTTAACTTTTTAACAGTTGTGTTAAGAAAAGTTTACATTTTATTTGAGTTACTAAGTTACTGAGGCACTAGGGCACTAGAGCATATAGCTCGCTTAGTTTGAATATATATTTTGGCGAAGCCTGAAAAGAACTTAGCGTCCTAGTATCCTAGTAACTTTCTCTCTACAAATGCTTCTCAATATTTCCAATAATAGTTGACTTAGGCATAAGTCCGACGAGTCTTTCTAAAGCTTTCCCGTTTTTAAAAACTAAAAGGCTTGGGAGTCCGCTTATTGCGTAGTCTTGAGCTGTTTTTATATTTTCGTCTGTATTAATTTTAACAAATTTTACTTTGCCTGTGAATTCAGATGCCACTTCTTCTAAAACGGGACTGAGCTTCCTGCATGGCCCACACCATGGTGCCCAAAAATCAACAACTACAGGCTGTTCAGAGTTTAGGACTTCTTGTTCAAAATTTGAGTCTGTTATTTCAATTGCGTTTGACATGGTTGATCTCCTTCTTTAAGTGAAAAGTGAGACGTGAAACGTGAAAAGACCGTTACAGGTGCTTACGCACCAAAGTTATTTTCGAGCAAAGCGAGCTAAATGAACTTTTCACTTCTCACTTCTCACTTTTCACTCTCTACCATACCACATAATTTATTTTTGTGCTATCATCTAATCAGAACTCTATAGGGATAGGAAAATGGCTAGGAAAAAAGTAATAGAAATTGTTTTAGACACAGAAACAACTGGATTAGATTATACAAAAGAAAAGATGGTTGAATTTGCCGCAGTGAGGCTTGAAAATGGTAAGATTAAAGATGAGTTTCAAACTTTAATCAATCCTGAACAGCATATTAGAAAATCTAGTATCGCAATTCACGGAATTACGCCTGATATGGTTGCGGACGCACCGACGGAAGCTGAGGCAATGCCGAAGATTTTGGAATTTATCGGCGATTATCCGATTGTTGCACATAATTGTATTTTTGATTATTCATTTTTAAATGAAGCGAGCTTGCGTACTACAGGGAAAGAATTGAATAACCCGAGAATTGACTCTCAACAGATGTTTAAAGAAGTTTATCCGGATTTATTTTCACACGGATTGGACGCTTTGACGGAAAGATTTCATGTTGAACTTAAAAACCACCACCGTGCAATGGCTGACACTATGGGGCTTGCGCTTGCTTATCCGAAATTGAAAAAGTTGTACTTCCAAAAATACGATTGGGAAGTTAAGCAGTTGGATAATGTGGAATACTTGTTTGAAAGATTTTTGAGAATTCAACAGACTGTAACGACTTTGCAGTCCGAATTACAGGATTTGAAGTCTGTGTTTAAATTGTATTTTGAACAGGGTGGTGAGCCGATTATTGCACAAACCGGTGAAACTCTTGTTTACAACTCAAAACAATCTTTTGGTTATGATTTACATCAGATTAAAGATGTTTTGGAAGAGGTTGGGGCTTTTGATAAAGCAGTAAAACTTAATACCGGTTTTATCGACAGATTGGTAGGTGGTTGTAGGCTTGATGAGGGGAAAAGAGAAATCATCAAAGAAGCTCGTCACGAAATTAATGAAACAAGAAATATTCAAGTTATAAAAGCAGGGAAATAGAAAATAGTAGGAAATAAGGGAAAATTATGTTAGGAAATTTTGCACAATTTTTTAAAGAACCTCCGGTAAAAGAAACTATTCAGGATCCGGAAAAGGTTAAAAGCATGTATTCTCATTGGCGATTGAGAATATTTTATGCTTGTTTTATCGGTTACACAATTTTTTATTTATGTAAGAAAAATATCGCTGTTGCACTCCCCGGGATTATGGACGAATTCGGCTATTCAGCTACTGAATTAGGCCTTTTGGGAAGTTCTCTTTATTTGACTTATGGTGTCGGTAAATTTGTAAACGGCGTTTTGGCTGACGGGTCTGATGTTAGAAAATTCTTCCCGACAGCGTTGTTGATGACAGCACTTGCAAACATTTTGTTCGCACTTGCTCCAAACTTTGTTAATATGCTTGGGCTTGACCCAAAAATGACCGCAATGGTTTTGTTGTGGGTTTTGGCATTTTTGTGGGGTGTTAGTGGTTGGTTCCAATCAGCTGGTTTTCCTGCAGTTGCAAAAAGTTTGACTTATTGGTACTCAAACTCTGAACGTGGTACAAAATGGTCATTGTGGTCTTGTTCTCACCAAACAGGAACATTTTTGAGTTTCATTTTGGCTGGTCACATTGCAGCTCACTTCGGTTGGAGAGCAGCATTTTTAGTTCCAGGAACTTTGGCTGTAATCACTGCTTTGTGGTTGTTTGAAAGACTTCGTGACAGGCCGCAATCTCTTGGGTTGCCTGACGTTGAAGTTTACAGAGAAGAACCTGTCAAAGAAAAATCAGAAGCTGAACAAAAAGAAGAAGACGATATGTCTTATGTTCAAATCTTCAAAAAATATGTATTATGTAACAAAACTCTTTGGTTGCTTGCGATTGCGTACGTTTTCGTTTACATCATCAGATTTGGTGCAGAGGACTGGATGATTATGTACTTGAAAAACGCTAAAAACATTGAACTTCAAGACGCAACAAACATGATTGCTTCATTACCTTTGGTAGGTATTTGCGGAACAGTTTGTGCAGGTTTGATTTCAGATAAATTGTTCAAGGGTAAAAGAGCTCCTGTAAACTTGATTTACTTAATCGGTGTAATTTTTGCGATTATTGCGTTGAAATTCAACACTATTGCAAACTTGAACTACGTAATTATCGGCTTGCTAGGTGCATTCACTTACGGCCCTCAAATGATGATTGGCGGACTTTGTGCAGTAGAAAGCAGTTCAAAGAAAGTTGCATCAGCAGCATCAGGTTTCACCGGAACTTTCGGTTACATCGGTGCATTTTTGTCAGCAACAGGTACAGGTTTCCTTGTTGATAAATTGGGCTCAAACGGGAATCAAAACTGGGACGGTGCAATATACTTCTGGTTAGCATCAGGCGTAATTTGTTTAATCATTTGTACAATTCTTGCAATTGATGAATACAAAAAAGATGCTAAAAAAGCGTAAAACAAAACCAAAATAATTTTTTAAAGAACGGTGTAAAAACCGTTCTTTTTTAATGCAGAAATTTTTGTTCAGTGTATAATGTTTCTATGAACAAAAAATTATTTGTAATATCAGGATCATCAGGTGTCGGGAAAGGCACTGTTTTGAAAGGATTTTTAGCACAGAACCCCGAATTTATGTTGTCAATTTCTTGTACTACAAGAGCTCCTCGTGATGGAGAAATTGACGGTGTGAACTATTTTTTCTTGACGAAAGATGAATTTAAAAAATGTGTTGATGATGAAAAATTTTTGGAATGGGCAGAATTTGCTGGAAATTGTTACGGAACAAAGAAAAAATTTATAAATCAATGTCTTGAAGAAGACAAAAATGTGATTTTGGAAATAGATACAAAAGGAGCTTTGCAGGTTAAAAAACAAATGCCTGAGGCTGTTTTGATATTTATTTGTCCGCCGTCTTTGGAAGCTTTGGAAAATCGCCTAAGAGGACGTCATACAGAGGACGAGGCAACTATTCAAAAACGCATGAATGAGGTTAAGCAGGAGCTTACAAGGGCAGAGGCGTTTGACTACAAAATTGTGAATGACGATTTGAAACGAACCATTTCAGAGTTAGAACAAATTGTCGAAAAGGAGCATAAAAATGCTTAGCGGGAAAACTGTTCTAGTAGGGATTACAGGCGGAATTGCGGCGTATAAGATATGTGAATTAATCAGAATGTATAAACGTGCAAATGCAGAAGTTTTGGTAGTTTGTACTCAGAATGCCTTGAATTTTGTCACAAAATTGACGCTTGAAAATTTGAGCAAAAATCCTGTTGCTGTTGAAGAATTTAATGTTGAAAAATTTAATCCGGAGCATATTTCATATGCTGACAGAGCAGATATTATGGTGATTGCACCTGCGACGGCGAATACGATTTCAAAAATCGCAACAGGCGTGTGTGACAATCTTTTGACATCAATTGCTTGTGCTTTCACAAAACCTATGATTATTGCTCCGGCAATGAATTGTAATATGTGGGAAAACCCGATTATTCAACAGAATTTGAACAAGTTGAATGTTGAAATTTTGGAGCCCGAAAGTGGCTATTTAGCTTGCGGTTATGAAGGGAAAGGGCGACTTTGTTCGTTGGATAAAATTTTTGACAAAACTGTTGAGGTTTTGAACTCCAAAAAACTCGACGGCAAAAAGGTTGTGATTACTTCTGGCGGAACGATTGAAGAAATTGACCCTGTGAGATATATTTCTAACTATTCGTCAGGTAAAATGGGTTTGGCTCTTGCAGATGTCGCTAAAAACCTTGGAGCTGACGTGACTTTGGTTACAACCTGTGATGTTAGTCGCAAATATAATGTTGTAAAAGTTAAATCTGCCGAGGAGATGAAAAACGCTGTTGAGGCAGAATTTGACAGTGCAGATTGTATAATTATGGCGGCGGCCGTTGCTGATTATAGGGTGAAAGAGCGAGCTTCTCAAAAAATGAAAAAGACATCGACTGATGAAATCACGCTGACATTAGTCAAAAATCCTGATATTTTAAAAGAACTCTGCATGAAAAAAACAAATGCAGCGGGGGAACTCCCTCTAATAGTTGGCTTTTGTGCCGAATCTGAAAACTTGATTGTAAATGCAAAAGAAAAAATTGCTAAAAAAGGTTGTGATTACTTGATTGCAAATGATATTTCAAGAAAAGATATCGGATTTTCAAGTGATTTTAATGAAGTTACGATTTTGGACAAAAACGGTGGTATGAAAAAACTTGAAAAAGCGGACAAAAAAACAATTGCAAAAGAAATTTTCAATTACATAAATATTTAAAATAACCTCGCCCCGACGGGGAGAGGTCGCAGTCGTTCACGAGCTTCTGCGAGTGTTACGAATGCGGGTGAGGGGTACTTTTAATGTACAAGTATAAAATAATAGAAAAAATAGAACAATTTGCACCACTTGAAACGCAAGAAAAGTGGGATTGTTCAGGTTGGCTTGTAGAAACAGAAAATCAAGATATCGAAAAAATTATGCTTTGTCTGACTGTAACTGACGATGTTGTAAGACAAGCAAGAGAGCAGAATTGCGACATGATAATTTCACACCACCCATTGTTTACAGTGCCACTACTATATAAAAATATAGATATTTATTGTGCTCACACAAATCTTGATCGTGCACAGGGCGGAACAACCGATACTTTGATTTGTAAATTGTTTCCTCGCCCCGACGGGGAGAGGGTAGAATTTCTTAGCGAATGCAGTGAGCTTAGAAATTCAGGTGAGGGGTTCACTCGTTACATAAATTATGAAACCTCTCTTCAAGACTTTGTAAAACGTCTTAAAAAAATTTCTCCGCATTTAAGATACGTTAATAACAAATGTGTTACCCAACTTAAACGAATTGCATTTTGTGCCGGAAGTGGAACCGAATTTATACAAGAAGCTTATGAAAACGGTACAGATGCTTTTGTGACAGCTGATTTGAAATTTCATACAGCATTGGAAAGTCCGATTGCAGTTTTTGATATCGGTCATTTTGAAAGTGAAATTCTTGTATTACCTGTATTTGAAAAACTTACAGGTGTAGAATGTGTTTATGCACAAGAGAAAAGCCCGTTTATTAATGTCTGACTTTATATGGATAATTTTTTGAAATTTTCCAGCCGTTAATTTTTTTGCATCCATATTAGTGATTTTACAGTAATTACTTCAATTTTTTAAAATAATTACTGTCTTGTAAAGCTTTGGTAGATACGTTACATCTGCAAGCCGTATTACCGCATTCTGAGTTTGTACACTCATCCGGAATGCTGTAATCAATACCTTCCGGAACAAATCTTATATCAGAAGGGTTATTGCTTCTTTGAGAAAGTAAAAAGGTAAATCGGTCGTAACCTGGTTTATTTGGACCTTTGGTACTATTGGTATCTACGACAAACGATAAGCACATATTGTTTACGCCATGTTGATAACCGTTAAAACTGCAATCTTTTATGTAACTGGTCATAGAAATAGCAGTATTATTAATCAACAATATGTTATTATACCAATCGTAAGATGTATGATTTTTATCTTTAAAAGATTTAATTATATTTTTACAGACAGCTGATTCGGATTTTATATTACATATGATACTGTTTGGTATCTTTTTATGGTACATTTCTAAAATTCCGGTTTCAGATCTATTTAATCCGTAACCGGGCCAGGTTGTAAAATCATTTTCATATAGCAATTCATTAGTTGTGTTGTATAAAATATTATAAGCATATTTAAATTGTGTGCTAAGTGCATGGTTACGGTACTTAGTATTAAAATTCTGTATTATTAAAGCAGCAACAACCCCAATTATACCAAGAGTAATAAGAACTTCAGCTAAAGTGAAGCCTAAAACGCTTGCTACATAAGGGTTTTGCTGGCGGGGGGGCAATTCTCAGCTATTTTAAAATTCATAATAAAATCTCCTTCTTTTTTATAATTATAAATTATATTTGAAAATTTTTCAAGGTGTATTGACAATAAAAATTGATATTATATAATTATAAATGTAATGGGACGTCGCCAAGCGGCAAGGCATCTGGTTTTGGTCCAGACATTCGGAGGTTCGAATCCTTCCGTCCCAGAATATTAAAGACCTATCGTTAGATGGGTCTTTTTTAATGTTCTGGAATGGAGTCCTCTCCCCTCCGAGTTTTCACTCCCGCAGGTCGTTCAAACGCGGTTCTACCCTGTCGGGTATCCTGCCTCGTACGGCTCATGCTGTTCGCCTACGATGCAAGCGAGTCCTAACCACTCAGAATATTAATGTGTGTGCTTTTTTGTTTTTAGGATGCTCTACATCAGTTGAGCGAGTATTCCAAATAGTTTTACTAATCCGATGTACTATAAATTTAACTAGTTCCCGTAAATCATTTGTCCATATCTAAGTGGTTGAAAACCTTGACGTTTGTATATTTCTATCGCTTTCTCATTATTTGGGCAAAATTCCAAACGAAGTCTTGCTGCTTTGGAGTTCTCTTTTAAGAACACAAAAAATTCGCTTCCTAATCCCTTGCATCTGAATTCCGGCAAAATAAAGATTTCGTCAATCCATAAGACCTCTCCGCCGGCTTCTTGTGAAAAAGTTTTTGCCAAAAGAGCATAGCCTGCTCTCTTTTCATCTTTTTCAAAAATGTAACATTGAGCGTATGTTTCCGAATTCATTAATTCATTAAAAGTTCTATAAATATTTTCTTCCGGAATTT
>USOK01000026.1 GCA_900556295.1 uncultured bacterium
TAGGTTTAAACAGAATAAAAATTGCTAATTTAACCCCATATTGTTAAGCTTTGTAAACTTGAGAATTGTCCAGTTCCCCTTTTGCGCAACGTTAGTAATATCAACTGTTTTCATTATTTCAGAAGCCGTTTGGTTTCGTATATATGAAAAAACAAGGAACAATAAAGGTGTTTTTAAGTAAGCATGACTATCCGTTGCAATTTGCTTTAATTGTTCTGGTGAGTAAAAAGCAACGCTGTTAAGCGTTACTATTACTACGTTTTGACCCGTTTTTAGGTCATTTAATATGTTTTTTTTGAGCGTGCTTTCAAAGTATGTATTTTGTTCCGACAAAAACATATGTTTATACAAATCTTTTCCATTTCTGAAAGCGTCAGAATATGTTGTCCCGGCAGATAAATAATCTGTAAAATTACCTTTTGTTATTTCTATGACTTTGTAATCAGAAAAATCAAAGTACTTAGAAAACCTATTCGCCGGATAGTATTGCAAAATTATAATATCATTTTTTTGTAAATTTAATTGTTTAATTATGTCTGTTGGAATTTTTTGTCCCTCCGCACGACGCATTTTGGGTGCTGAATATGGAGCAAATAAAATATAACCTAAACTAACAAGACAATAGATAGTAATTAATGAGTTTTTTAAAACTTTATTATTAATCGATGACAAGCCAAAGCATGCTAAATAAATTAAAATCGGATAAATTTCTATAGAATACTTTGTTATAAATACAAGTTTTCCACTTAATGATGCGATTACTAATACTACTACTGAGGCAATTGTTGTTGATAGCAAAAGAATATTAGTTTTGTTGTTTATAATAGCCTTACCAATACAAATTAATGCGATTAGTGTCGGTAAGAGCATAAGCCATGCGAGTTTCGGAATATATAAAAAATTGTCTGGTGCATTGGTTAAATTAGTCAAAAGTGGCGAGAAATAATCAGTGAACAAAAATCCGATTTTAGAAATAGAAAAATGCCCCCACCATTGAGAGAAAGACTGAGTTGTCATTATTTTTATTGCAAGTGGAGTTGTAATTAAACTAAGTATTATAATTGAACCCCAAATTGTAATAACAAGTTTTTTAAATTGTTTATAAAGATTAAGACTTAGAAAAATAAGGTTAAAGAAAACAAATACAAATCCAATTGTGTGTGTAAATAGAATTAAGAAGTTAAAAACTGTGCATAATATCAAATTTTTTTTTGTTGGGTTTTTGATACTTTTTAGTATATATAAAAGGGATAATGCCGAAAATAAGAATAAGATGGAATAAAATCGGACTTCTTGTGAATAATATATAAGGAAGGAACTTATTGCTGAAAATCCTGCACAAAGTATGCCTGTTTTTTCGTCCTTTTCTTTCCCTACAAAATACATTATGATGATAGAAAGAATTCCTGCGAAAGTGGACGTTAGCCTTAAAACCAAATCACTTTGCCCAAAAATAGCCATAAAGAATTTTAAGTATAAATAATAAAAAGGCATGTGACACTGTGATTTTATGGCATCAAAAAATCCATGTGTAAATGGAGTAGCAGAAATCATCCAGCTTACGTATTCATCATTCCACAAACCGTCAGGTTTGTTTATACAAATAAGTCTTAAAGCTATTCCCAAAACTAATATAATTGATATTGGCAAGTATTTTTTCACGATTGTCAAAATCCCTCTTTAATTATATAATAAAAAGAAAAAAGAGGAAGACATGAAATTAGTAATCCAGATCCCTTGTTACAATGAAGAGAGTTCATTGCCTGTGACACTAAAGGCTTTACCTAAAAAAATTGACGGAATTGATGAGATACAAGTCTTAATAATTGATGATGGATCAAAAGATAGGACTGTAGAAGTTGCAAAAGAATTAGGAGTCGAAAATTTTGTTATAATGCCTCATAATTCTGGATTGGCAAGAGCTTTTGTCGCCGGAATAAATAAGGCGTTAGCGCTTGATGCAGATATAATCGTAAATACTGATGCAGATAATCAATATTGTGCAGATGATATTGAAAATCTTGTTAAACCTATTATTTCTGGAGAAGCAGATATTGTTATAGGTTCTCGTCCGGTTTCTGAAATCGAACATTTTTCTCCCTTGAAAAAATTGTTGCAAAAATTAGGTTCAAGTGTAATGAGATTAATAAGCTCTACAGACGTAGAAGATGCTCCGAGTGGATTTAGAGCTTTTTCACGAAATTCTGCAATTCAGTTGAATGTATTTGATAATTATACATATACATTGGAAACAATTATTCAAGCAAGAGCAAAAGGGCTACAATTAAAGTGCGTTCCAATCTCAGTCAATCCTGATTTGCGAGAATCCAAATTAGTGAAAAACATGTTCGATTATATAAGACGATCAATGTTTACGATGATAAGAATGTTTATTATATATAGACCTTTTAGGTTCTTCGCAATATTGGCAGGCATGTTTTTAGGTGTCGGAACATTAATCGGTTTAAGGTTTTTGTGGTTTTATTTGTTTGAAAGTGGGGCAGGACACATTCAGTCATTAATTCTTTCTGCAATATTAATTATTACAGGAGTTCAAATCGCTGTGATTGCAGTACTTTCAGAGTTGCTTTCTATTAATCGAAAACTGCTTGAAGATATTCAAAGACGTTTGAAGCTTCAAGACTTGCAAAAAAAATAGGAAGTTATAATATATAGAGAGTTAAATAATAGGAATTGATTATATATGATAAAAATTGAATTTGCACCGAAGGTAAAAGACTTTTTTACTTCCAGACAGTTTCTTAAAATTCTGTCTTTTGTAGGTTTTACGGTATTGATGACGGCAGTTATTGCTTCTCAAAACTTTTTTTTCCAGAACATTATTGAAAATGGAATAAGTAAACGGGATATTATTGCACAAAAGACATTGACTGTTGAGGATGTAAAACGAACCGAACAGCACAAAAAAGAAGTTGCGCAAAAAGTTGAACCTGTTATGGCTCCGGCTGAAGATGATTTTATTAAAAACAACTTACAAACTTTACAAACATCTGTTATGCAGATTAGAAAAAAAGAGGTTCAAGAGTCTGTAAAAAAAGAAGAAATTGGTATTTTATTCGATTTGTCTGACAATTCTAAAAAAGATTTTATTATAAATTTCTTGTTAAAGGCTGATGATAACAGTATACATGAAGCTTTTGATAAGGCAAACCTTACTCTTGCAAATATTCTGAGAGTTGGTATTACAGAAAAAGACTACGAAAAAGATAATATTGATAAGATTGTCTTGAATAACTTGGTTTCGAATGTTTCTAAACGTCAAGTTTCGGTCATCAAGGCTGTATTAGAACAAGTAATTGTTCCGAACCTTGTTGTAGATGAATTCGCTACAGAAATTGCACGTAAAAATGCGCAAAATTCAGTAAAACCTTATGAGGTTGTTTTCCAAAAAGGGGATAAGATTTTGTTTGAAGGAGAACCGGTTACGAGGTTAAAACGTGATGCATTACGCCAAGCTGGTTATAATGTATATGAACTGAATTGGACTGGTTTAGGAGCAATATATGTAATTGTATTTATTGGAACTTTTTTGTTCTTGGCTTATATGAAGTTTTTTGAAAAAGATTTTTTAGAACCTAAATATTTGTCTATTTCAGCGTTTTTAACTTTATTTTTGGCGTTTATAGGTGTGATTTTGCCGACAGGTTTTTCTCCTTATGTTATTCCTATTCCGGCATTTCTGATTTTAATGTCAATATTTACAAAGCCAAGAATAGCTTTTGTTTCGGCTGTTATTCTACTTTCAATAATGGCAATTGGTTACCAATATAATATTCAATATTTGGTTGCTTTTTTGATTTTGAGTTTATTCTCAATAATTGCAATATCTCAAATTCGTTATGCAGAACGAGTTGATGTAATTAAGACTGGTTTTAATATCGGTCTTGCCGGTTTGTTAATTGTTTTGAGTATTTATATATTAGAAAAATGTTTGATTGAAGTTGATAATGTTTTATTGATAAAAAATTGTTCATTTATTTTATTAAATGGAATATTCAGTGCAATTATCGCATCCGGTTTGATGCCATTGTTGGAAAGTATGTTCAAGATTATTACTCCGTATGGCTTGGCAGAACTTGGAGATCATAACCAAAAATTATTAAAGAGATTGCAAATAGATGCCCCGGGCACATATCACCATAGTTTGATGGTTTCAAATTTGTGTGAAGCTGCTGCAGAGGCTATTGGAGCTGATCCTATTTTGGCTAGAGTTGGTGCGCTTTATCACGATATCGGGAAATTGAAACGTCCGTTGTTCTTCGTAGAAAACCAATCTTATTTCTTAATCGAAAATCCGCACAATAAGTTTTCTCCGAGAATTAGTAAAATGATTATTACTGCTCACCCAAAAGATGGTATTGAAATTGCAAAAGAGTACGGTTTGCCACAAGTTGTACAAAACTTTATTATTCAGCACCATGGAGAAGGACTTGCTAGTTATTTTTATAACCAAGCTGTTCAGGAAGAAGGTGTTGAAAATGTTAAAGAAGAACAGTTTAGATATCCTGGTCCAAAACCAAATACGAAAGAAACTGCGATTTTGATGATTGCTGATGCTGTTGAGTCCGCAGTTCGTTCTTTGAAAAATCCTACTGCAGACGAAATTGAAAGCATGATTAACAAAATTATTGTTGAACGTTTGAATGATGGACAATTGTCTGATAGTCCTTTAACATTGAAAGATATTAAAACAATTGCATCAACATTTTCAAGAATTCTTCGTGGCATGCAACATAACAGAATTAAATATCAAGAAAATGTCGCAAAAGAGTTTCAAAAAGATAAAATTAATATGCCTGCAAAACTTATTGATGAGGATTTGGAAAATAAAATTAAACAGCTAGAAGGGGACTCTACTCCGAAAGAAAAAGAAAATAATGCACCGAAAGAGGATAAGCATGACAATCAACAATAATGAAGATTATAAGTATGATCCTGAAAAAGTTGACAAGAATATTTTTAGCGAAAATATTTATGAGGCTTGGCAGATAGATGAAAAATTTTATGTTGATTCTGCAAAAAAAATATTGGATTTTTATCTTTCAATTCCTGAAGTATACGAAACAAGCTGTTTAGAAGGTTTTGAATATAATACGATTTCATTTGATTTCTTGTTTTGTGACGGAGTTAAAACTCACCAAGTTAATAAGGAGTACCGTGAAAAAGATTATGTTGCAGATATTATAACGTTTGCAATTTTTGCAGATAGCGAAGAAAAATTTATATTTGATGGGGAAATTAATCTCGGTGAAGTGATGATTGCACTAGACAAGGTTCAGGAAGAAGCAGAAAAGAAAAATGTAAGCAGAGAATATGAACTTGTGTTCTTAATAAGTCATGGAATACTTCATTTGTTAGGATTTGACCATCAGACAGAAGAAGATTATAATTTTGTTATCGGATTACAGAATAAAGCTTTAGGAAGTTTGGGATATGACAAAATTTAAACAACAGGGTTTTTCAAATACATTCAAAAATGCCAGAAAGGGAATGCGTCTTGTAATTAAGTCAGAAGTGAATATAAGAGTGCATTTTTGCATTGCAATGGCGGTGCTTGCGCTTGCATTTGTATTGAATTTTTCCGCTGAAAGGATGTGCATATTACTTTTAACAATTGCGTTTGTAATTGTTTCAGAAATGTTTAATTCTGCAATAGAGTATTCTTTGGATGCCGTTTTTCATAACCGTTATTCAAGGCTTGTTGGTATGGCGAAAGATATTTCTGCAGGAGCAGTAATGTTTGCATCGGTGGTTGCAATAGTGGTTGGTGTAATTCTCTTTGGATCAGCTTTGTTGAAACTGATTGTGTAATCAATCTTGAAAAATTCATCAAAATTTGTTATACTAAGAAAGTACAGTTTAGTTTGGAGGATTTATAATGAATTTTGATTTTAGAAGAGCCGTCGGGGGGGGGGCAATAGCCCAAGCTAAATTAGGTTTTACTTTGGCTGAAGTATTGGTTACTCTTGGTATTATTGGTGTAGTTTCTGCAATGACAGTTCCTACTTTAATGCAGAATTATCAGAGAAAAAGTTATGTAACTCAATTGCATAAGGTTTATAATGAGTTGGGACAAGCTTGCGAAAGATATGTGTCTGATAATGGCTATGTTAGTTTAAGAGAATCTCGTTTGTTTAATAATCAAGCAGAAATGGCAAGATTTGCAACTACATATTTTAAAGTAACAAAGGATTGTGGTAATCGTTACTATGATTCTAATGGAAACAAATGCTTCCCAAAAACAATTGGTTCTATAGATGGGACAACCGAAGCAGATCTTTCGTCTAGGCAATGTATGAAAGTTGTTACTCTTGCTAGTGGAGCAACATTATGTTTTGACTCCGGAAATATTGAAGATGCTTCTTCTGGAGAAGATACTAATGGCGATGGTGTTGTTGATGAAAAGGATAAGGTTTTTTCTGCAAACCCATTTGATGAATTTGACAGAAATGCGATTGTTATGACAGTTGAAACCGATATAAATGGTCCACAAGGCCCAAATATTACGGGACGTGATATATTTACACTGGATGTAAGAAGTGATTGTATGGTTTATGATGCTGATTGGACAAAAGATTCTACAATTGATACAACTCACGCTTGGCCAACTGGAATTGGTAAAATAATTGAAGATGGCTGGGAAATGAATTACTAATTAAATTACTAATATACTAAAAGAAAGCTCCTATTTTCACAGGAGCTTCTCTTTTGGTGATTGTGATTATGAAAAGTTTTTATTTTAATTTAAAATAAATCCGCCTTTGTCGGCATTTTGAAGGTTTTCCCCTTCAATTTTCGCTCTTAGGTTTTTGATGTATTTGTATACATAGTCTCTTGGTAATTCTAATAAAGTTGCCAAGTCTTTCGCGTAGACGATTTTACCCTTGTTTTGCACAAAGTAATCAAACACACGTTGTTCTCTGTCTGTTAATGCTTTTTTGAATACAACTCTAACTTCATCTCTCAAGGTTTGAGTTTTTGGAGTTTCAACTTCCTTTTTCACTGTTTTTTTCGTTGCAGTTGTTTTCTTTTCAGCTTTTGGTTTAACTGTTTTTTCAGGTTTTACAGGTGTTTCTTCCTCGTGAACTTTGTGTATTGCAAACGGTGTTGGAGCGATTTCTCTTTCTCTTTCATAAGCACGTTCTGCAATTGCACTAATTCTTTCAGCGTGATTTTGTTTCCATTCAGGTTCTGATGAAACAACCGGTTTGCCTTTCAAAACTATGTCTATTAAATCATTTGTAGGCTTAGCCTCTTCTATTTTTTTCCCTAATCTAGCAGCAAATTCTTCTAATGTAATCTTTTCTAATGAGCTTCTCCATTGTTTAATCTCTTCCTTGCTCAAATATTCAGACATTCATAATCTCCTATAAACTATAATCTGTGTCTCTTTACATTTTCTAATGTAGCATAAACCATGCCCCATGATTCAAAATGTTTCGCAACGTAAATTTTTATTTTTTATTGTAACAATTAAGCAGATATGAAGTTAAGCAGCCAAGCAGCTAAGCAGCTAAGTAAAAAACTTTGCATCTTAACTTAACAGTAGTCTAGCTACTTTAATACAATACACCTGAGTCCAAAATCTTCTGAACTTCGTTATTCATTATGGAATGGATTTCACTGACGGATTTTGTGCCGTCAATGCTAATGAAATTATATTCTGATTTCATTTTTTCATATTGTTCAAGACATTTGTTCTGGTAAATTTCGAAACTTTTGTAGAAATCTGTTGAAAAACCAACATCTCGCCCGCTTTCATAGTAATTTAAACCTGTTGTACCAATAATTCTTTTTAATAAAACGTCAACCGGCATATCAAGATAGAACACCAAATCAGGCTCAGGCGCGTAATCATAAAGGTTTTTAACCCACTCAATATCTTGACCTCTAACAACATCTCGAGCTAATGCTGTGTAATAATATCTGTCCAAAAGTACGATAAAGCCTGATTTTAGAGCAGGTATAATTTGGTTTTCCAATCTATCTGCAAAATCAGCAGCATAAAGCAAGCTGTAAGTTGTTGCGTTAAGCAAGTTTCTGTCTTTTGCATCATCAATAACTCCGGCGATAAGTCTGGAAGTTTTCCATTCTGAAACCATTACACCATATGACTTTGCCTGAATTGATTTTTTTAACAATTGAAGCTGAGTCGATTTGCCGGAACCATCTGTACCTTCGATTACAATAAGTAAACCTTCATATCCGTGTTTCGTTTTGAATTGTCCCATTATAAGTTTACTCCTTTTTCAGCCAAAACATCTTTCAACATTCTTCTTATTGCAACTTGTTTTGAATGGATTGAATCCATTGCATCAAGCTTAATTAAGCCAAATTCGTTAATCATTTTTTGATATTCATTTACAACTCTGCCTTGGAAAATCATGTAACTTTCATAAGGATCATTACTTAATTTTAAATCCATTCCGGCTTCGTAAAATTTTGGAGCTCGGTTTGCACAAATCCTTTCCATTGAATCTTTTGGATTTATATCAAAGTATATTGCTAAATCCGGTTTTATTGCAAAACTATAAACATTTCTAACCCAGTTTGGATCAACACCTCTTGCAACATCTCTTGCAAATGCAGTGTACGCATATCTGTCTGCAAGCACGATAAAACCTGCTTTTAGTGCCGGCGCAATAACCTGTTTTAACCTATCAGCAAAATCAACAGCGTGTAAAAGAGAAAATGTTCTTGGTGATAACATATTTTTCTTTTTTGCAAGTTTTGTTGTCTGGCTTATTAGTTCGGATGAATTCCATTCAGTAAAAATTACATCTTGCCCGATTGATTTTAGCCAATCTCTTAAAAGTGCAAGTTGTGTTGATTTCCCTGAACCGTCAATCCCTTCAACGCAAATTAGTGTTCCACTGTAATTATGTTTTGTCGTAAGTTTTGACAATTTTATACTCCTTTTTCTTCTAAAAGACGTACATTGATTTTTCCGAATTTTGCAGATAAATTATCAACAATATGTATGAAATAAAGTTCTGGTTCTAAATCCTTTTGGTCAAGGTCAATGATAGCTCCCCAGTCACTTCTCCCATGGTGGGCAGCAATCATTCTTGCAATTTCTTTAAAATCATTATTCATACAAATTGAAAAACCATATTGAGAATGAGTTAACCATTCTTTTCTAAAGTTTTCGTCATAATCTATCAAGCCGGTTTCAAGATCTATTGTGTACTCATAAATTTTGCCGATATCGTGCAAAATACAAGCTGCGTAAATATTATCGCTATTAAACTTGTAAACAGATTTTTCCATATTCGTTTCTGCATATTGTAAACATTCAAGAATGTGAACCATAAGTCCACCGATGTAATTGTGATGCATCATTTTTGCAGCAGGCATAACTTTAATTTTATCTTTATGCTCCATAAAATATGTAGTTAAAAAGTTATTCAATTTTTCATCTTTAATTTTGTCAAAGTAAGAAAGAATTTGAGAGTAAACTTTTTCTCTTTCAGATTCTTCTAATCCCATTTTTGCTTCTTTTATTAATGATAAAGCCGAAACAAGACAGTTGTTATAACGTTCGTTAAAGCTTGCAGAAACAATTTTTACAATGTTTCCACATCTAAAAACTTTGCTGTCAAAGCGGTTAAGAGTTTCTTCCCACAAAATGCAGTTCAAAGTTGAGTTATCTTCCAAGTTTTTAAGTTGAAGTTTTCCCATCTTTGTTCCGGCTTTTGTGTCGCCTATTGAAAAATTTACTACTTCATAATCTACATCTGTGCTGAACATATTTGTGTTTCCTTGTCTTTTTGTAAAGTTACTAAGTTACTAAGGCTCTAAGGCACTAAGTTCATTTCGGGGAAAAGACTTTAACTGTTGGTTTTGTATAACTTCCCGATATAGACTTTGCCTCTTTGCATCTTGTCTGCTTAGCTGCTTCGCTTCCTAGCAGCCTAATTTCGACTTCTGTCAATAATTTTATTATTGTTTCCCCAAACGAAGGAAGAACGGATTTCTGCGCCAACTTTTTCTATCAAGTGATCGGCATTTTCTTTTCTTAGTTCGTTGAATTTTTTACAACCTGTTTCCATCTCGTTCAAGAATTCATCGGCAAAAGCACCGCTTTGAATATCTTTCAACAAATCTTTCATAGCTTTTCGAGATTGTTCTCCGATAACTCTTGGGCCACGTGTCATGTCGCCATATTCTGCAGTATTTGAAATTGAATATCTCATATCAGCCAAACCGCCTTGGTTAATCAAGTCAACGAGAAGTTTCATTTCGTGCAGTACTTCAAAGTATGCCATATATGGAGAATAACCGGCGTCTACCAAAACTTCAAATCCAGTTTTGATTAGTGCAGAAACACCTCCGCAAATTACAGCTTGTTCTCCGAATAAATCAGTTTCGGTTTCTTCTTTAAATGTTGTTTCAATAATTCCGGCACGTCCTGCTCCTATTGCTGATGCGTAAGACAAAGCAATTTCTTTTGAATTTCCTGAAGGATCTTGGTAAACAGCGATTAATGAGGGAACGCCTCTTCCGATTTGAAATTCACTTCTTACTGTGTGTCCTGGACCTTTTGGAGCAACCATAATTACATTAACGCCTTCCGGTGCAACAATTTTTTTGTAATGGATATTAAACCCGTGTGAAAACATCAAATACTGACCTTTTTTCATATAAGGTTTAATTTGCTCCTCGTATACTTTTGCTTGAATTTCATCAGGAATAAGTATTTGAATAATATCTGCATCTTTTACGGCATCTTCAATAGACATTGTTTTAAAACCGTAATCACGAGCTTTTACGTCAGACTTGCCGCCTAATCTTAAACCTAAAATAACGTCACAGCCGGCATCTTTTAAATTCATTGATTGACCGTAGCCTTGAGAGCCAAATCCAATGACTGCAATTTTTTTTGTTTTAATTAAATCTTTGTTAATATCTTTATCAAGATAAATATGTAATTTATTCATATTACGCCTCTTTTCCCTTTAACCGATTTTAGCATAAAAATAAATATTGAGAGGTAATATAAACAAAAATAAAGCAATTAATTAGATGCTAATTCGTTTTCTCCGAATAAAAATACCTGTAAAACATTTTCCTGTTGTTTTACTGGTCTGTAAAAATCTTTAATTAAGACACATTGAGTTTGAATGCAGTTTAAGTTTCTTTCGTGTAGATATTTTTCTAAAATATCTGCATTTGCTGTGTATTGTCTATGTTTCAAAAATGCGTAGAAAGTTGTTTTCCGTCTTGAAATTTCTTCCAATGCAAAGTTTATAATTCCGTCATAAGGAATATTATAAGCATCATTCACTGACATATCTATTATGAAATTGAGATTGTCACTTGTTGTAATTGATAAATATGCTATAATTCTATGATTTGAAGGCTCTTCAAGTACATACCTGTTTTTATAAAAGTTTGTCAATCCTTCAAAAACCGGTTCTTTATATTCGGTTTTTAAGCGCTGTAAAGAAGGTTTATAAAGATTTTTTAATTCGTTGTTATATAATTGTGCAACCTGCTTAGAATCCGAGTTTTGGCAGTATCTAAAATTTGCTTTCGCATTTGTTTCCGGCTTAAAATTGTCTAATTTCCACAAGTTCTCAAAACTGCATTGCCTAAAACCGCATCCTTGCATAAAAAGATTTAAAAGTTCGTCGTGAGATTGGTCGACTGTAACCTTGAAAGAAGCTGCTCCCTTAGCCCCAAATCGTGCAATAACAAACTCTACAAGGCGTTTGCCAACATCATACATGTTTTGCTGGAAAATAAGCCGAGTAATATTGATTTTATATGGATTTCCACTTGTCGGAACAACTGTTATAAGTCCTAAAATTTCTTTCTTTTCTAGTAAAATATAAGATTCAGGTAAGAAATTATATTTTAAGGGCAAAAGGCCGTGAATTAACCCAAAAGCTTCATTTGACAGCGTTTTTGATATCTTTTCATTATCTCCAAGATAAGATATCATTTTTTTTATTTTCGGAGCATCAAAACAATTTAATCTTCTTATTAACGTCATAAATATATTATATAATTAATTTTTTTCT
>USOK01000027.1 GCA_900556295.1 uncultured bacterium
TGTGTTGCTCGAATATAAATCGAATCATTTTTATCAGCCCACCAATGAATTGCTTTTGTTTTTCCAAGTCCATGTTCTCCAAATACTAAAGCTAATTTTGGAATATTAGGAGGAAGTTTCTTTAGTTCCTCCATTAATGTAATAAATCTCTTAACGTTTTGAGTTTTAATAAAGGTTCTTTTCATAGTTTAATCTCCATAAATGTTTTGGTATTCATCACTTCTAATATATTGAGTAAGCCAAGTTCGATCTTCAGCATTGGTGCAACCATTCTTCATAAGCCACTCATACTTTTCATAATTTGAAGTAAAAATTGGTCTGTTCATTTGCTGTTCACGAGGTGTTTTCTTGCGTTCTTTTTTAGGTTTTTCTTCAATTTGTTGTTCCAATTCTTCTATTTCTAAAACAGGCTCTGTCTCAATTCCCAAAAGCTTAATTTCTTCTTTAGGGAAGGTCTTTTTAACTTGTTTAATCAGCCTGTGTTTTAATTGTTGCTGCTTTTGGTACTGATACTTGTATTCTTCCATATCCTTGACTGTTCCGAGAACTCTCGCCATCGGATGAACTTTTTGAACCCTATGAGCTACGCATAAAAACTCACCTTTTGTTGAATACACTTGTATTTTTGAAAGGTCAAATAAACTGTATCGGATATTTACTTTATCTCTAATCCCAATAATAGCCTCACTTCTGTAATGCATATTCAAGAATGTTATTCCATGTCTATTTATTGTTCGGCATTCTGTTTTCATCATTAAATCATCCAAAACTTGAGGATTAATATTTTGTTTTTGAACGCTGTCTAACATCTCTTGAATAGTTTTTGAACGGTCATTAGGACACAGATTTTTATTGTGAAATTTAATCCATCCGTTAATATATTTTATTGTTTCTTGTACTGTCGGGATGTGGTTATTCGTCAGTTTTTTATGCCATTCTTCATGTAACTTCTCACCTCGTTTCAACCACGCAGGTTTATCTTCAATACAAGTTCCGATATAGCTTGGCATTCCTTTTTCAAACTCCTCCTGAAATTCCCTGAAAAATCTCTCAATGACTTTGGCTCTTGCATTATATGGTTTTGCAAAAACGGAGTGGATGTTTAAATTTGCATACACTCCATTAAATAAATCTTCTTCAAAGTCGGTGTTTTGAAAGAATCGTGACTTAAATGCTTTGCCGTTATCTTGGTAGACGACCTTTGGAATCATACCGAGATTTAGAATACTATTTCTTAATGCACTTGCAATACATTGCGTGCTTTCAGTCATCATAATCTCATAACCGACAAGTGCTGTTGACTTCCAATCTAAAAAACCGACAAGAGTAGCTCTTGTCGGTCTGCCGGTAAACGGATTAATTACTTGAAAATTCAAAACGTGTCCGTCTGCGACTAATACATCCCCAACTTCAATTTTAGAAATATCTCTTTCGATATATGGTTCGACTTTATCGTGGTATGCCTTCATACCCATTCTGCGTAAAACCCATTCTGCGTAATTATTCTTTCTAAAATTCTCGGCAAATCTTTTAAAGGATAAATCACAAGGCAATTCTTCATATCCTCGTTTTCTCAAGATTTCTTTTGTAAGTTTAATTGCTTTTCCGTAATTATACTTGCTCGGATGAAGTAATAGGGTTAATAAAATATTTCTCATTTCATCGTTTAAAATTGAATTGTATTCTCCCTGTTTTGACCATTTGTATTTTGGTTGCAAACACTCTGTTGATTCATGTTTTTCAAATGCTCTAACCCAGCGGTGCAAAGTTCCGATTGAAATGCTTCCGATAAAATTATATGCCTTTGGAAGATACAACCCCGAATTATACAACTCTAAAAATGTTGTGTCAGCCTCTTTTTTAGTCGGATATTTTTTGCGAAGTTTTTGTAAAGCAACAACAATATTTGCTCTATAATTTGCCGTTAACTTTGTTTTATCCGATACGAAATCAGGTTCTTTGTAATTACGAGGAACGAGTGCTGTTGTTTTGTTTTCAGCTTCTCTAAGTTTTTGTTGTATCTCAGGCTCTAAACTTGAAAACAAGATTTCATAACTTGTTCCGCCATTGACCTTAATTTCACGAGAAATATATTTACTCTCGATTTTGTTTAGTTCCAATCTAACTGAACGAGTTGAGGTCAAACCTTTTGCCTCTGCCACATCCTTAATATTAATATATTTATTATCTTCATTCATGGTATAAACACATTACCTCTGAAGTGGAATAATTTGAACACCACTTCCGAGCTTTGTGTCTGTTTTGTATCAATCCATAATTTTACAAAAATTGTTATGCAATAAATTTTGAATTTAATAAAATTCTCGCAAAATTATATCAATTACTCACACTTTTACTGTCCGAAAATAATCATACTATCCGTAAATTATCAACATAGCGTAAACTTCCGCTATAATTGATTTTGAAACCAATTTTTAAAAATAATCAAACTAACCGTAAGCGAGTAAAAAAAGTTAAAATATGTGTAGTTTGATTATTTTAGATTTTGACACTTCCGACCTCCGAAACCCTAACAACAAGCCACTTCTAAAAAATAATCATACTAACCGTAAATAATCCATCTACTCGTTAAGTAACACTATCAAAGCCTTCACAATAATATTTTGCTCCTTCAAACCACAAACCAACAAGAGCATGCCCGTCACTTCCGAGTGCAATTTTTCCAATCGGAGAATTATAATAGCTCAGATAAAAGTTTTCAGACTTATTTTTCATTCATTTTTTATACAATAAAAAAACTCCTTATTAAAGGAGTTCTTTTATTGGGACCAGAGGGATTCGAACCCCCGACCAAGGGATTATGAGTCCCCTGCGCTACCGCTGCGCCATAGTCCCAAATATTTAACTTTCATGTTTACAATCTATCATTAAATTAGCAAAAAATCAAGCTTTATATTTTTATAGACGTTGAAGAGATAATTTCATTAGCTCCAACTATTTGAGAGTTCAAATCTGTTTCTATCACAGAATTAGAAGCAATTACACAATCAGAAAGATGTACCCCATCTTTGATAGTAACATTATCCCAAATTATGCAATTTTCAATTTTGCAATCCTTGCCAATCGAACTATATCTGCCAATTGTGGAATTGCCTTTAAATGTAACATTATCACAAATTCTAGCATCTTCCGCAATATATGCCCCATCTTTTGTATGAATAATAGGAGCATGGTCAAAGTAGCATTTTTGTTCAAACAAGTCATGCATAGATTGAATATATTGCGCAATTGTTCCTATATCACTCCAATATTCCTTCACTTCAAAAGTATTTATGGCATGCTCAGCTAATAATTTAGGGAAAACATTTTTCGCAAAATCATAAAAAGTATTCTCCGGAATATAATCAAAAACTTTGTAATCAAAAATATAAATTCCGGTATTTATAAAATTTGATTTTGCTTCTTCTATCGAAGGTTTTTCTTGAAATTCAGCAATAAAACCATCTTTATCAGTCACAACAACACCAAAATGAGGAACATCTTCCATCGGAATTTGTTTTATACCAATTGTAGCAATTGCACCAGATTTTTTGTGAATATCAATTCCATGCTTCAAATCAGCATTAGACAAACCATCAGCTGACAAAACAACAAAAGTGCTATCTTTTTCAAAAAAGAATTGGCATTTTTTCACACCACCAGCCGTACCAGATAAAGTTTCTTCTTTTACGTAATTGAAATTTATACCAAACTTATTATTTGTATAACGTTCAATAATTTTATCTGCCATGTAATATGTGTTACAAATAACGTCTTTAATCCCGATTTGCGCAAGATTTTCAAAAAGAATATCCATAACAGGTTTGTTAGCAATAGGCACAAGAGGTTTCGGAACCGATTTTGTGAGCGGTTCTAACCTTGACCCAACACCTGCAGCCATAATCATTGCTTTAATACTATTACCCATAACTTGTATTGTATATTAAAAAGAATATTATTGCAAATTAAAAATCAGGATGTATAATATTTGAGTAACATATATGGGCTTATAGCTCAGTTGGTAGAGCAGTTGACTCTTAATCAATTGGTCGAGGGTTCGAGCCCCTCTGAGCCCAGAATAGAAAAGCTTCCGCAAGGGAGCTTTTTTATTTAAAATCACATTATTCAAAATTCTGCAAGTTGCATTTACAATTAGTCCAACTACTTGACAAGTATAGTATAATTATAATATGGGCATGAAAAAGATCTTCTGCTTAGTATTATTAACTTTTTTATTTTTACTAGCAGGAAACGTAAATACACTAGCTATAGAAGATGATGAGGACGAATTGTTTAACAATCCGGTCATTATTCGCGATGGGATTTCGGTTTCCATCTTTGATTGCGTTGCCTCTGCTTTCAAAAACAGTCCTCGAATCAGAAAACAAAAATATAACCTTGACATTGCCAAAAGCAATCTCGGAATTGCTCGTTCTCAATACTTCCCAGTAATCAATGCCGGTGCAGGATTTTATAACGAAAATAATTCTGACAACATTTATTACAACTCCCACTACCGAGAACTTCCGACAGTCGGTATCACTGTCAACAAATTAGTTTGGAACTTTGGCAAAACAACCGCCTATATAAAAATGGAAGATTTCTACAAAATCGGTGCTGAATACGAGTTTATGGACAGTTTGTGCTCAACTCTTTTTGACGTAAAAGCGAAATATTACGCTCTTTTGAGAGCAAAAGCAATGTTACAAATTGCTCAAAATAATGTCGAAATCAACGAAAATATAGTTAAACTTGCAAAGAAAAATCCAGATATAACAACAGCAAAAGTCCATTTAAGCGAAGCCAAAATTCAACTTGTAGACGCTCAAAACAATTACAAAAACGCAAAACTAGATCTTGACAATGCGATGTTTATTGAAGGACAACCGAAATACACAATAAAAACAACTCCGACATTTGCTTTTGACAACAATTTTGTCTACAAGAATAAATCAACAAATAACATAAAAGAATTCACCCCTCAAACATTTAGTTTTCCAATGAACGACGCTGTCCAAATAGCTTACGACAACAGTCCGGATTTGAATGTTTTAATCGCCACAAAACACGCGATGGAACAGTCTCTTTTATACATAAAACGCTCTTATTTCCCTGACTTGACAGCGAATGCGGGTTACAATTTTTACAACACTAATCAAACAACCAATAATGGATTCCGTGTTGGAGTAAACCTTAATTCTTCAGTAAATATTATGGAATTAAAACACAGTATAAAAGGAGCTGATGCGCAAGTAAACCTTGCCAATAATGAAATCAATTTATTCAAAAAAGATTTATATTTTGAGGTAAAACGAGCTTTCAACAATGTTGAAAAAGCCGAAAAAGAAATTCCAATAGCTAAAACAGAGGTTCTGCAATCTCTGGAAAACTTTGATATTGTTGAAAAAAAATATGTTGCAGGAGAGGTAAATTATCTTGCAATGCTAAATGCCAGACGTGATTACACATCAGCCTTAACAGCCTATGTAAACAGTCTTTATGACTATAATATTGCACTAATTCAAGTTGAAATGGCAATGCACTATCACATCGTTGATATTCACCACAAATCAGAACACGCAATGCATTACCACTCTGCAGAATTAATTGAGCATTTAAACAAGGTTCTTGGTTGCGACGAACACGAGGAAAAGGAAACCAAAACAAGAAAGGATAAGCAAAATTTATAGAGAATTTTGTTTGTAATAAAATAAAATTATGCTAATAAGTATTTTGAATAAGATTAATGAGATAAACGAAGGATTGTTTGCAAGCTTTGACGGTGTTATCGAAAATTTTGGAATGCCGGATTGGCTATGCGATGCGATTTTAGACAGCTTTCACATTTTGCCGCTCTTGTTTATCGTATTTTTTATAATCGAATTAATCGAATTTTTCTATTCTGAAAAAATCAATTCTTTTATGAAAAAATCCGAAAAATCAGCACCTCTAATCGGAAGTTTAGCTGCAATAATTCCTCAATGCGGATTTTCAGTAATCGCAAGTACTTTGTATATCAGAAGATTTATCACAAAAGGAACTTTAATCGGAATTTATCTTGCGACATCAGATGAGGCAATCCCTATTTTGCTTGCAAATCCAACGCATACGCACCTTGTAGTACCCATTGTAGGACTTAAACTTTTTATCGGAATTCTTGCGGGTTATTTAATCGACTTCATTTTAAAAGACAAAAAATATATCCCGATAGTTGAAGAAGCCGACTCTGACGACGATTTGCGTTCAGACGAAGGTTGTTGTCATCACAGTGTTTCACACAGACGCAAACGAGAACTTATTTACCATCCGTTAAAACATACATTTAACATTTTCATTTTCATTTTATTAATAACAATACTTTTGAACTTCGTTTTAGCAGTTTACGTAGAACATTCCGTTTTGCACTTGTTGCTCGGCAAAGTAAAAGTCTTAGAACCGATAATCACGGCTTTTGTCGGGTTAATTCCAAACTGTGCAGTATCAATTGCATTGACAATGTTGTTAATCAAAGGTTCAATCAGTTTTGGGGCAGTAATGTCTGGACTTTTATCAAACGCCGGACTTGGAATTCTCGTATTATGCCGTCACAACGAAAACTACAAAGACACATTGAAAATCATATCAATCTTACTTTGCATAAGCATTATATCAGGATTGATTATTCAAATTTTTGCATAAAACAAAATTATAAAGCTTATTTTCGAATACAGCATCTTTCAAGTTTACGAGCAAAACGAACGATTGGTTTTTCAATATCAGCTGTAATTGAATCTACTAAAATTGTCATACACCCCAATCTTTTACCGCACAACACGTCTGTCAATGGTCTATCTCCAACAAAACAACTCGTTTCAGGTTGAACATTATGCTCTTTCATAAATTTTTGTGCAACTTTAATATCAGGTTTATGCGCCTCAAAAATTATCGGGAAATCCGTACAAGCACGGACTTTTTCCATATAATCAGGGTTATTGTTATTCGATACAACTCCAATGAAAAAATCACGTCTAACATTTTCTAGCCACGTAAGAACTTCATCAGTATAAAATCCTTTTTTTGAACCCATTAAAGTACTGTCTAAATCAAACAACAAAGCCTTAATACCCTGTGATTTCAAGTTTTCTAAATCTATTTCAAATATATTTTTCAAATCATAATCCGGTTTTAAAAACATGTTTTTTCCTTTTCTTTCATTTCCCTCGCCACTGCGCGGGAGAGGGAGCAGTTATTTACAAACGATAGGGAGTATTAGAAATGCGGGTGGGGGGAAAAAATTGGATTGTTGCGTTGTTGGGCAAGTATGCCCAACCTACTTTCTCTAAATAGCGACTGGTCCTTTTCAGAATAATATTTTCGCTTAGCTGCTTCGCTTCCTAGCTGCTTAGCTGCTTTACCCCTTTATCCCAACTGTTCTCACAAGTGCATACTTCGTATTTTTCGGACTTTGAGAGAACTTAATATAGACATCTGCATTTGTATTTCCGAGTTCCAAATCCTCTCCATCACCGTCTTTGATACCTTCCACCTTCGCAACAAATTGTTCATCAGGCGTAATGATTTCAACTTCATCGCCCAACAACATTTTGTTTTTAACTTTTACTAAGTGGTAATCTGCAGGAATTGTGATATTTCTCTCATCAGATCTGAATTCACACAAGAAATCAGCTCCAGCTAAGCCTTTCGAAATATCATAACTATAACTTTCGCCATTGTTATCACCTAGCGCAAACCCTGTTGTATAGCCACGATTTCCGACTTTTTGAAGTTCTAAGAAATATTTTTCCATATCAGCAGACGGATTTTTCAAAATCTCATCAATTGCTTGACGATATGTTTTTGCAACAGCAGAAACATAATAAAGGCTCTTCGTCCTGCCTTCGACCTTGAATGAATCCACACCGGCATCAATCATTTGCGCCAACTGCTTAACTAAGCACAAATCCTTTGGACTTAAAATGTGAGAGCCTCTTCCGTCTTGATTAATTTCCAAATACTCGTTAGGGCGAGTTTCTTCAACCAAACGATAGCTCCAACGGCAAGGCTGAGAACAGTTCCCGTGGTTTGCTTTTCTCTCACCTTTTGAGAAATAATCGCTTAACAAACATCTTCCTGAAAAAGATACGCACTGCGCACCATGAATAAAACATTCAAGCTCAATATCAGGAACTTGTTTTCTAATTTCTGCAATATCAGCAATCGGCAACTCTCTTGCCAAAATACACCTTGTTGCACCTAAATCTCGCCAAAACTTAACACTTTCATAGTTTAAAGTGTTAGTCTGCGTACTTACGTGGATTGGGACATTTGGAATATTCCTTTTTATTAGATTAAAAATTCCATAATCACTGACAATAAATGCATCCGGATTTGCATCCTTAAATCTGTCAATACATGCTTCCAACTGTTTAATATCATTATTGAACGCAAAAATATTAATCGTTACATAAGCCTTTGCGCCAAGAGAATGAGCTAAGTCAACAGCTTGTTTAAGATTGTCCATCGTAATAAGCGAACCTTTTCTCATAGCACGTAAAGAAAAGTCTACTACACCAAGGTAAACGGCATCTGCTCCGTATCTTACCGCATATTCTAATTTTTCCAAATTGCCCGCAGGCATCAAAAGTTCTACATCTCGCATAACTGTATATTATCCTAAAGATTATAAATAATCAACCGATTAGGTGATGACCAAAAACGATTAATGAATATGATAATAATGTAAAGGTTGGACTGAATTATTTCAGTATCTGCAAAAAAGTCTTACAGTTTATAGGAGAAGAAAGATGCAAACAATCGAAAATGCAACCGCAACAATTAAAGAAATCTGGGCATATCAACACCCTGTAATGCATACTTGGTTTGTTCTAAGTTCATTATCCTTATGCGCGATGTTCGCATTATTATATTTTGTAATATAATAGTTTTATGAAGAAATTCAGAATATTTTTAGGTTATTTAACTTTAATTTTAATTGCAATAAGTATGCTTTATCCCTTTTTTGCAATGATTAATTTATCTTTTGTTGATAACAATGAAATTTTTGCCCATGCCGGCAGAATTTTTCACCCAAATCTTACTCTGAATAATTACAAAAATGTTTTCACAGAAATTCCGATTACGCTGTATTTTTTCAATAGCCTTATTGTAGCAACTATCACGACTATTGGACAAGTTATTTTTTCTGCTCTTGCCGGATATGCTTTTGCAAGACTTGATTTTAAGTACAAAAATACGTTATTTCTTTTGATTTTAATTACAATGCTAATTCCGCCACAAGTGAATATTATACCGTTATTTTTCTTGATGAGAGAATTACACCTTATAGATACTTACCAAGCTCTTATTTTACCTGCGCTATTCGGCGGATTTGGAATATTTTTAATGCGTCAATATTTTTTAGGATTACCGAAAGATTTAGAAGAATCCGCAAAAATTGACGGTTGCAATTTATTTCAAACATTTTTTAAAATTGCATTACCATTGGCTCTTCCTACAGTTGCAACTCTTGCAATTTTCACATTTGTAACCACTTGGAACAGTTTTATGTGGCCGTTAATAGTTACAAATTCAGAGAGCATGCGTACTCTACCGGTTGGACTTGCAATATATAAAGGAAGTTTTAGAGAACTAACCCTTTGGGGCAATCTTCTTGCTTGTTCAGTAATCTGTACAGTTCCTGTAATCGGAGTTTTTTTATTGGGTAAAAAATATTTTATATCAGATATCTTGCAAGGCGGAGTTAAAGAATAAATTTGACTTATCTACACTTCCTCTTCGTGCTTTTCTTCGTTCTTTTGAAGATCATCGTGTTTAATAATTTCAAGTTTCGTTATTCTCGCGCCATCAACTTCTTTTACCACAAATGTTAAATTATTGAACTCTGCAGTATCATTTACCTCTGCAATTCTGCCTAATAGTTTAACAACAAGCCCACCGATTGTATCAATATCATCATCATCTATTTCTTTTTCGTTAATTCCGAAGAACTCTGCAAACTCATCCAATCTCATCATTGAATTTGCGATATAAGTATTTGGAGCTACTTCTTTTACTTCATCGGTTTCTTCTTCTTCAACATCAAATTCATCTTGAACATCTCCAAATATTTCTTCAATAACATCTTCCAATGTTACAAGTCCTGATGTTCCGCCAAATTCATCTACTACAATTGCCATTTGTCCTTTACGTTTTTTGAATTCTAAAACCAAATTATCCATCGTAATTGTTTCTGGAACAAGCAAAACTTCCCTAAGAATTTTTGAAATTGGACAAACTTCATCTTTTACAGACAAAGAATATAAGTCTTTTACATGTACCAAGCCAATAATATGATCAATGTCATCTTCATATACAGGATATCTTGTATATTGATTTTCTTCGGCAAGTTTATTCAATTCTTCTAACGGCATGTCAACTGGAATACAAACCATATCCGTTCTAGGTACCATAACCTGTTTTGCAGTAAGGTCTGAAAATTTGAATACATTGTGAAGCATATCTTTTTCTGTTTCGTTCAAAACACCACCGTCATAACTTGCATTAACAAGCATGTCAAGTTCTTCTGTAGAATGTACCAGAGAACCTTTATGAGAATGAGGAATATGCAAAATTTTTAAAACAAGATTTCCAAACCCATTCAACAACCAAATAAACGGATTAAAGAAAAATGTAAGGACTTGCATTGGTCTTGCAACTAACAAAGCTGTCTTTTCAGTATATTCCAGAGCAATTGATTTTGGAATAAGTTCTCCTAATACAACATGGAAAAACGTAATTAAGGCAAATGCGACTGATGCTGATACAGAATGAGTTGCAATATTTTTGCTTATTCCAGGCAGGAATACAAATATCGGTTCTATTATATGCGCTAAAGTACTTTCACCAACCCAACCTAAACCAAGGCTTGATATTGTAACACCAAGTTGAACAGAAGCAATAAATTTGTCTAAATCCTTTAGAGCTTCAAGTGCAATTTTAGCATTAAAATCGCCATCGTTCACAAGCTGTTCAATCCTTGTTTTTCGGACTTTTACCATAGCAAATTCTGATGCCACAAAAAAGCCGTTTGAAAACAGCAAAAATGCAATAATTAGTAAATTAAATATTGTATTAACGGAATCTTCCATTTTATATAATTATCCTTCTATGTTTTTCGTTATTATAGCCTTTTTTATAAAAAAATGCAAACTTAATTTTCGTGCACTTCTTTAAGTTCAGTATAAATCATTGGAGAAAACCCTTTTGTAGTAACAATATTTATTACTTTGTATTCCGGAGTTTCGCCAATTAATGTTGGAGATGTAATATGATAAACTCCATTGCGCATAACTTCGCCATTTATATGCAAATGACCGGCTATTATAGAAATTACGTTGTCGTGCTTGTCTATAATATCAAGATAGCTTTCTCTTTTGTAAACCGCATGTGATGGAATTTCTTTAGAAGTCACAACAGGGAAATGTTGAAATATAACAACAGGCTCATTTTTGTATTTTGTAAGCTGTTTGTCTAACCATTTTAAAGAATTTTCTTTATAATAACCATTAGACCCAGGAATAACCTCTTTAGCTCCATCCATTACTATGAACACAAAACCGTTCTTTTTAAAAACGTAGTTCGGAGTTTTGTACTTATAAAAACAATTATTTGCTTTCACTACTTCAAGATAATGCTTTTTTGAAAGCCCATTATTTTTGAATACATCATGATTTCCGATTACAAGATAATAAGGAACTTTCAGTTTATTAATTGTTTTTACAAAATCAGGCAAATATTCCTCTTTTGGAGAATCAATATTATCACCTGTAAAAACGACGAAAGCAATATCTTTTTCATCATTTATATTCTGAACAGCATTTTGCAAAGTTTCTGTTCTGTATTTATCTCCAGCAATATAATGGCTGTCAGTCACTTGAACAAATTTTATTGAATTTGCACTGGCAATCGTTTGAAC
>USOK01000028.1 GCA_900556295.1 uncultured bacterium
CAGGCAGCTGCGCAAGCTCAAGGTTCTTCTATCACAAATTACAATGAATGGTCAGAAATTCTCGGAGAATTTCAAGAAAACGGAATTCAGTCAACCGGCTCATATTCTGGCGATAAAGCCTTGCGAGAAGAAATTAAAGCTGCCGTTGCAGAATATGCTTCACAAGTTCAAGAGCAAGAAAAAATTCAACAGAACACTCCTGAAAACAAAGAGGATGAAAAAGTTCAGCGCACATCTGAAACTGACCGCAATCAAGAAATGAAAGCAACAGTTGCGAACGCAACAAGCTCGCAAATCATGGCTGATTATATGAAATATTATCACATGTTGATGTAAATATTGCAAAGCAAGAACCCTCTCCCGAATTTCTAAGTTCGTCACAACTCACTAAGAAATTCAACCCTCTCACAAAGAGAGAGGGTAATAGTTTTACCGATAAGGTCTTTTCACGTTTCACTTCTCACTTTTCATTCAAATCTGCCCTATTTGAATATCTATTTACCTAACAACTTAATCCTATTCAACGGCCAGAAAAGCACAACTGCACGTCCGATAAACCTATCTTCCGGCAAAAATCCCCACCAGCGACCGTCAAAAGAGTTACCTCTATTGTCACCCATCATCAAGTATTTGTGTTCAGGAATTATTACAGGTCCGCAAATCATGTCCTCAGTGCAAGGTTTGTCGTAATATTCTGTCGCAATATACGGTTCTGTCAAAGGTTTATCGTTAATATAAACAGTACTTTTGCCGTCTTTATCGGTCTTTATCTCAAATTTGTCCCCTGGAGTACCAATTACACGCTTAATATAGGCAACATCTTTACAGAAAAACCCTGTTAGTCTAGAAAATACACGCCAAGGTGTATTCTGAAGTTTTTCAAACGGCGGATAAAACACCATTATATCACCACGTTTCGGCTTTGAATAAAATCTAGAAAAGCGTTCTACAACAATCCTATCACCTTCAATAAGCGTAGGGCGCATAGATGCTGACGGTATCCAGCGAATTTCTCCTATAAAAAATCGTATAATAATAACCATTACCACTACAAAAACAACCGTTTCAATGATTTCCCTCACCGATGGGTTGAGTTTAAGATAATTTTCTTTAATTTTTTGAATGTATTCTTTGATTTTATTCATTTTTGATAAGTCCTAAAAGGTTTGTAAGCGCTGCTTTGTATTTGCTCTCTTCTAAATTCTCAATACATTTTAGCGCACTGTCTACGTAATTATTCAACAAAATCTGTGTTTTTTCAATACCGTTTTGAAACTCTTCAACAGAGTTTGCAAAAATCACAGGAGCGGTATAAATTCCCTCTTTGAAATCGTTTTGAGAAGTTTTCGCATTTATAAGATCGTCACGAATCTGAAATGCGATTCCAAAATTACGTGCAAAGTCTTGAGGAGCAGGAGCATAGAACCCGTCACCCGTCACTTCGTAACACCCTCTCCCCATTGGGGCGAGGGGAGATGACTTCGTAATCAAATGTTTTGCAAGAAAAAAACTTCCACAAATAGCTGTTTCGAAAAGTTTTGCTGTTTTTAATCTAGTTTTTTCAAGATATTCTTCTATGCTCGGAATTTTAAACCTACTAAAATCTTGTTTTATTTCACCTTGGCACATATCATCTAATGTTTGAGCAAACATATCAATAATTTCAGGAGCATCAAGTGTTCGAATTTTCTTCAACGCGACAGAAAGGAGATAATCACCTGTAATTACGGCAAGTTTATTCCCAAATTTTGAATTAATCGTCTGAACTGCACGACGTGATTGACTTTCATCAATCACATCATCGTGAATAAGCGACGCATTATGCACAAGCTCAATTGCACTCTGAAAAACTATTTGTTTTTCATCAATTTCTCTACCTTGAGCCTTCAAAAACAAGAATGCTAAAACCGCACGAATATGCTTTGACGGCGCATTCAACACTTCAAAAAGCTTTGATTTAAGCGGTTCGTCAATGCTGATACTATCGAGTAAATCAGTTTCAACTCGCTCAATATCAGGTTTTACAACATCAAAAATCGGTAAATATTTCTCCGTAAAGCTCATACTAACATTTTAGCATAAACATTTACGCATAACTCCACCATTTCCAATCAGGTTTGGCAACCTTTTGACCGTCAGCCTTACCAGAATCGTACATATCACGAATCCAGTTTTCTATTGTCTCTTTTTCTTTGTCGCCATTTACCTGAGTTACAGAATATGTTCCATCGTCATTTACTACATTCAATTCATCGCCACCAATACTATCCATATAATCACCATCTGCCTGATATGCCATATATTCATCATGCGCAGCAGTACATAAGTATTCGTACTGTAGCAACTTATTTATTTTGCTTTGGTCTGTAAGTTTATTACCTGTAAAACTACCATCTTGGCTAATATTTACATTTTCATACCACTCTCCTTTAGCTGATTTCATAAACTTTCCTTGCAAATCAGAAAAGTTTTGTTTAGCAAGATTATACTCTTCATCACTTTTAAATACACCTGCATTATATAATCTTGTTAATGTCGCTTCTGATATTTCCAAAGTTCCATCTGAACTTGCAGTATACTGATAATAAGTAGCATGGGTTAATTCATGCACCAAAACATCAACCAAATGCTCCCACCTATAATTATTCAAATCAGATTCTTTCATGACTATTCCTAAGTCTGATGAACCATCTTCATCAGATCCAAACATTCCAACATGATAACCATTGTAAGAATCATATATATATTCATTCCATATATAAACCCCACCTTCTCCATCATTGAATGCAGAATCAGGTTTGAAAGATAATTGACCAACATGTTTATCACAAGATGTAAATTTATCTTCTGAAACAGTTGTTATTCTTTCAAGCGCATCCAGTTGATTTTTACCTTTTGTTCCAAGTGCCGTCAAATAATCTTTTGTTAGCTCAATCAATTTGTTGATTTTTGCTTTACCTGTGAATTTACTAAAATCATTTTGAACTTCATCAGCATAAGCCTGCACCTGATTTTTATAATCATTATAGCCATCTTTTTTCAAAGATTTATTCAAAAAGTCTTTTAGCTCATCATAAGAAAGGTATCCATCTCCACTTTTATCCAAACTGTAAAAAGAGCGATTTAATAATCCAAAAAAGTCTTGGTGATTGTCTTCCCAAATATCGTTTTGAGTAATACTTACCAATTGAGCTCGGCTAATACCTGTTTCTTTAGTTATTGTAGAATCCTTCTTTGCATTTACGTAATCAAAGAAAGTATCTGCATCTCTAAAATTAGCAATAAATGAATGGTGAGAGTTATAAATTAACTCTTTGATATAATCCAAATCTGTATCACTGTAAGAACTTGCTTGCTGAACGACAGTTGTCACCCCATTCGCAACAGCATTAGTTTCTTCTGTCGAATCAACATCCTCTGCATCGCCAACAGAAACTAGATTTATATTAGAAATTGTCGTAGCAGTACCGTCGCTTCTTACAAAAAAGTCGCCGTTAGAATTTGCACTCGCTTCTTGGGCTTGCAAATATTGTTGCTCAGCAAAATCTTTCACAGTTTGAGAAGTTTCCGAAGCTAACTCTTGAGTTTGTTCTGCTTCTTCTATTTTGGCTTCGTTTTCATATTTTCTGATTATTGCAGAAAATGTATTGTTACTAATTTCCATAAATTCTCCTTTTTTCATAGTTAACGGAAACTTCAAAGAAAAACTTTAGAAATTTTGCATAAATTATAATAAATCGTAACATTTTGAATATTCAAACTACCCGCGTGTATAATTTATTTTTAGTTTTATTGACATCAAAAAGCATTAATAATACAATTGTTGTAAAAACAACAGAATACTGATTAAATCAGACAGGGAGAGTACATGAAAAAAAATATTATAATATTTTTGTCAGTAATAATTGTGGCAATTTTAATAAGATACGGATTTTCAACGTTCCAAGCAGTTATGCAAGGTAAAGCTATGGCAAACAAACCTGCTCCGACGGTTACAGTTCAAGAGATTGAAACAAGAAACGTAATAAGAAGTTTTGATGCTCCGGGACGTGTAGTTTCAAAATATCGAGTTGATGTAATGGCACGTATTTCAGGATATCTTTTGAAAAGTTATTTTAAGGAAGGTGACACCGTAAAAGCCGGACAAACTTTATTCCTAATTGAGCCGACAGAATATTCAAACGCTTCAAATGTTGCAGCAGCTAATGTAAAAAATCTAAAAGCACAATTAGTTTATGCAGAAAAACAACTCGCTCGTGCAGCAGAGCTGGTAAAAAAAGATTACATCGCAAAAGCTCAGTACGATCAAATTTTATCGCAAAGAGATGCATTGAGAGCTCAACTGGCATCTGCTCAAGCTTCATTAAATGATGCTAACAGAAATTTAGGCTATACAAACGTAAAATCTCCGGTAAACGGTAAAGTTGGTATAATCAACGTTACTGTCGGAAACTACGTTTCTCCGACGTCAGGTGCATTAACGACTATTAACAGTACAAATCCGATTTATGTTACTTTCCCTATTGAATCTGTGGATTTTCAGGCACTTGCAGTAGCTGATAAATCGAATAACAAGAACAGAAAAGTCGAACTAATTATGAACGGTGGTACAAAGTATTCAAAACTTGGTGTTCAAGATTTTCAGGATAACAAAGTTGACCAAACGACAGGCACGGTAACAATGAGGGCAACTTTTGACAACCCGAATAACGAGCTTATTCATGGTGAATTTGTAACAGTAAAATTGTATTCAAATAATCCGGTGGAAGTTCCAGTTGCACCAGTTACAGCTGTTTTGGAAAACCAAGCAGGAAAATATGTGTATAAATTAGATGATAAAAATCTTCCGCAACTTGTTTATGTAAAAACAGGTGAGCAAAACGGTGATAACTGGATTATCAAAGAAGGCTTGCAAAAAGGTGACAGAATCGTAACCGAAGGCTTGCAAAAGGTAACTCCTGGAAAACCTGTGACAATTGTGACAGCGGAAGAGATGAAGAAGATTAAGACAGAGCAGGTAACGAGTAAGAAATAGAGAGTGAAAGGTAAGAAGTGAAAAGTGAAAAGTGAAAGGTGAAAAGACCGTTACAGGTGCTAACGCACCAAAAGTTATTTCCGAACGAAGTGAGCTATATGGACTTTTTACGTTTCACTTCTCACTTTTCACTTAACAAAAGGATCCAAAATGCCAAACGACAAACACGAAACTAACAAAAACGAACAAGGAAATTTATTTATAAAACGCCCGAAACTGGCGATTGTAATATCATTAGCGATTATGCTTGCCGGTATGTTGATGATTATGGCTCTTCCCTTGGAAGAATATCCGTCAATTACGCCTCCACAGGTTGTTGTAACAGCAACTTATGCAGGTGCAAGTTCTGACGTTGTTGCAGATACTATCGCAGCGCCGGTTGAAGCTCAGCTAAATGGTGTTCAGGATATGATTTATATGTCCTCAACTTCTCA
Source organism: uncultured bacterium (assembly GCA_900556295.1). Lineage (GTDB taxonomy): Bacteria > Cyanobacteriota > Vampirovibrionia > Gastranaerophilales > Gastranaerophilaceae > Stercorousia. The sequence goes on from USOK01000028.1 coordinate 5,470, forward strand.
AAACGGACAATATCAGCTGACTTTGTATTTTAATATCGGTTCGGACCCTGATATGGCGGTTGTAAACGTCCAAAACCAATTGCAACTGGTTACGCCAAGGTTGCCGGAAGAAGTTAAACGATATGGTTTGTCTGTAAAGAAATCGACAGGTGGCCCCGGATTGATGATGATTTCAGTAAACTCTCCGACTCATACTTACGATTCTTTATATATCGCAAACTATGCATCTATTTATATTAAAGACGAACTAGCCCGTATTAAAGGGGTTGGTAAAGTTGCTGTTTTCGGTTCTTCCGATTATTCAATGAGAATATGGCTTGATGCTGCGAAGATGGCGAATTTAGGCGTATCTGTTTCAGAGGTAAGCTCTGCAATTCAAACTCAAAACACACAGGTTCCAGCCGGTGACTTGGGTGTTGAACCTATGAAAAATAAGCAGATGATTAAGCTTACAATGCGTACAAAAGGTCGTTTGAAAGATGTTTCAGAATTTGAAAACATTATTATTCGTTCAAAAGCCGATGGATCCCAGATTAAATTGAAAGATATAGCAAGAGTTGAGTTAGGGGCTGAAAGTTACTCGTTCTTCTCTCGTATTGGCGGAAAAGATTCGGCTATTATTTCAATCAGTCAGTTGCCGGAAGCTAACGCAATTGATTTGTCAAATAAGATTACTAAAAAGATGGCTGAGTTGAGTAAAGGCTTCCCGCAAGGCATTGAGTATAAAATTCAGCGTGACGAAACAGAATTTGTAAGGGAGTCAATTAAAGAGGTTATAAGTGCTATCGGACTTGCTATTTTACTTGTAGGTGCCGTTACTTATATGTTCTTGGGAAGCGGACGTGCTGCGTTAATCCCGTTTTGCGCAATTCCTGTTTCCTTGATCGGTGTATTTATATTTATGAATATTTTAGGTTTTTCAATTAACCTTTTAATTCTATTTGGCTTGGTTTTGGCAGTAGGATTGGTTGTTGATGACGCTATTGTTGTACTGGAAAATACGCAAAGGCACATTCAGGAAGGCAAATCACCTGTTGATGCGACAGAAGTTACTATGAAAGAGGTATTTGGTGCCGTTCTTGCAACTTCTCTTGTATTGATGGCGGTATTTGTGCCGGTTTCGTTTATGTCAGGTATTACGGGGCAAATGTTTAGACAATTTGCTTTGTGTATCGCATCTTCAATCGGTTTGTCAACACTTGTTGCGTTGACTCTTGCACCTGCTCTTTGTGCAATGATTTTGAAATCCGGTAAAGAAAAAGCGGATTTTGAATTTATTCAAAAATTTGATGATTGGTTCGCCGGAATTCGTGATTCTTATTTAAGAGGTGTAATGAAGTTTATTGAGTCACCAAAGTTGACAATTTCTGTGTATACGGGAATTATTTTATTTACGTCCATAATGTTTTGGTTAATTCCAAAAGGGTTTTTACCGACAGAAGATAAAGGTGCTGTTTTTGCTCAAATTCAGTTGCCTGACGGTTCATCAGCTTCCAGAACAAATATTGTAGCAAACGAAGTTGAAGAAAGAATTTTGAAAATCCCAGGCGTCGAAAATACTATTACTTTGGTAGGATTTTCGGGTGAAAATACAGCGTTGATTGTTGCAGAATTATCAAATTGGTCTAAACGTAAGTCCAAAGACCTTTCTATGCAGACAATTTTAGGTAAAATTAAGACAGAGTTTGCAAACTATCCGTCTGCAACTATTGCGGCATTCTCTCCTCCTTCAATTTCAGGTTTGGGTATGTTTGGTGGTTTTGAGTACCAGTTGCTGGATAAGGGCGACAGAACTCCGCAAGAACTCTATGATGAGGCTCAAAAGCTAATTCAAGCAGGTAATAAAAATTCTGCTTTTCAGATGGTTTACACTTCGTTTACCGCAAACCTACCGCAGTTGATGATTAAAGTTGACGAAAATAAGGCTCTTGCGCAAGGTGTAAATATTTCTGAAATTTATAATGCTTTGTCAGGATATTTTGGAAAATCTTATGTAAACGACTTTAATAAATACGGACGTGTTTATCGTGTTTATTTACAAGCTGATTCTGATTATAGGGAAAAACCTAGTGATATTGACAAAATCTATGTGAAAAGTAATTCCGGAACTATGGTTCCTTTGTCTGCTGTTGTAAATGTATCTAATATTGTTGGTCCATATAGTTTGACAAGGTTCAATATGTATCCTGCAATTACAATTAACGGACAAGCAAGAAGCGGCGTAAGTTCCGGTCAGGCTATGTCTGCTATGGAAGCTATTTCCGATGAAATTCTTCCGAAAGATATGGGCTATGCTTGGTCTGGAAGCTCTTTGCAAGAAAAAGAATCCGCAGGACAAATCGGTCCAATCCTTGCAATGTCACTTGTATTTATCTACTTATTCTTGGTAGGTTTGTATGAAAGTTGGATGTTACCGATTGCTGTACTTTTGATTTCTCCGGTTGCGTTAGTCGGAGCGCTGTTCTTCCAGTACGTTTCAGGACAATCACTTGATTTGTATTCGCAAATCGGGCTTGTTATGTTAATCGGTTTGTCTACAAAGCAGGCAATTTTGATTATTGAATTTGCCAAGGACGCACATGAAAAAGGTATGGGAATCATTGAATCAGCAATGCAAGCTGCAAAATTGAGGTTCAGAGCCGTAATGATGACGAATATTGCGTTTATCTTAGGCTTGTTGCCTCTTGTATTTGCGAAAGGTGCAGGTGCTGCAAGCCGTAACTCTGTTGGTATGACAGTGTTTGGTGGCATGATGGCGGTTGCATTTATCGGTACTTTCTTGGTTCCGGCGTTCTTTGTACTTATTGAAGATTTGAAAGTTTACACAGCTCATAAGGCTCGTGAATTACATTTGAAGAAGGAAAATAACAAATAATGTTAAAAAGAATATTATTACTTAGTTTAATATTAGGAATAACCTCAACATCCGCAATTAGTGCAGATATCGGGAATAAAGTTAACGAAAAGGAATATCCGTCAGCTGATAAAGTTTTGCCGTCAAACCCTCAAAAACCTGACTTTGTAATAGAAGGTTCAGTCGAAAAAAATATTGATATGACGCTCGACAAGTGTATTGAACTTGCGCTCGGGAATAACCCGCAGATTAATGCGGCTTTTCACGATATTTTAGCATCTGATGCGCGAATTAAGCAGGTTTGGGCAAATTATTTCCCGCAATTAAGCTGGCAGACAGGTTATACAAAAATTAAACAACTTCAATTGTCTGACGCATTGGGCAAAAATTTAACGTTTAATTACTATATTTTGGGGCAAGTTACTCTTCAACAAATGCTTTACGACTTTGGGGTTACTCAAAACCAAGCGACAATCAAACGTTTAGACTATGAAGCCTACAAAACAACGCTTAGCGCAACGATTAACGACGTAATTTATCAGACAAAAGATGCATATTTTAATCTTTTGTTTGCTTTTGAAAATCGTCGTGTTGCGGAAGATACGGTTAAAAAGTTTGAAATGTTTTACAATCAGGCAAAAGCTTTCTATGAAATCGGCATGAATCCGAAGGTTGACGTCACGATTGCCGAGGTAAATTTAAGTAACGCAAAATTGCAACTTATTCAAGCGGATAATGCCGTAAACCTTGCGGTGGCGAAACTTAACAATGTCATGGGCGTTCCGTTTATTGATAAATATAATGTTCAAGAGCGATTGAAGTATCAGCCGGTTGATGTTTCATTCAATCAGTCAGTTGAAATTGCACGTGACGCAAGGCCTGAACTTAAACTAGCAGAATTGAAGGTTGAAAGTGCAAATCAAACAATGAAATTGGTTAAAAAGTCATATTTCCCAACTCTTTCGATTGAAGGACAATATCAACGTGGAGGTAAAAGTTGGAATTCCAATTACGGTTACAATATCGGCGGATATTTGAACTTTCCGACTATTAACGGAATGTTGATTAAAAACGAGATTAAAGAAGCAAGATACTTGTATGACAAGGAAATTGCCAATGCGAAAAATACTCAAAATTCGATTTATTTAGAAATTCAAAATGCGTTTTTGACGTTAGAAGAAAAGAAAAATCAAATGCCAGTTGCGATTTTGGGTGTAAAACAGGCGAAAGAGAACTATGAACTTTCTTATGGCAGATACCGTGTTGGCGAAGCAAGTCCGACTGAGTTGAAGGACGCTCAAATCAATTATCAACAAGCGCAATTGACATATTATAACGCATTGTATCAGTATAATTCGTCAAAAGCAGCACTTGAAAAGGCAATTGGTAAAAATCTAACAGCAGATACTTCTGATGTAGTTGAATTAGGCAAATAATCAGGCGGAATTGCCATTTATACAACGATACTTATAAATTTAGCGGTATGCCCCGCAGTTGTTACAGTAGGGGCTGAATCCACTATCTCGCTAAAAAACTATAAATATTAACAATTGTAAATATATAAACCGTATATGTTATAGATATCCTATTTGGTGGTATACATGAGTATAACCATTTTCTTTTTCTTTATTTTCTCCTACACACACTAACCTTTTACCAAATATGAGATTGGCCGTTTATAACGGCTATTTTTATGACAATTTTATATGTTTTTATTTGACCCGCAAAACTATTCAGTCATAGTTGCGGATTACAGGCAGACTTGGTTACTCCGTTTATCTATCAAGTCTGCCTGATGTTTTTTGGTGTTTATTACTTATCTAGGAGCATAAATGTTTTTTGCGTAGAAAATATTTAATCAAAATCAATCAATTGTTTTAGTGATACGCCTAGTGTGTCTGCTATCAAAAATAATTTTCTGAGACTTATAAATTCTTTTCCTGTTTCAATGCAGGCAAGGTGCTCACGTGAAAAATTTATCATTTCCGCAAATTCGTTTTGTGACAAATTTTTCAACTTTCTATAATGTTTGATATTTTGACCCAGTTTTATAAGTCTTGACATAAATTCATTTTGCAACAATAATAGTTACAAATATGATATCACATTACAAAAGGGAAATATTGAATAATAACCAATAATAATATATAATAAGAGTACCACATTACTAGGAATGGAGACTATGAAAAAAGCATTTACATTAGCAGAAGTTTTGATTACATTAGGAATTATTGGTGTTGTTGCAGCTTTGACTATGCCGTCTTTAATGTCGAATTATAGAAGAAAGGTTGCAGAAACTCAGCTTAAACAAACTTATTCAATTCTACTAAATGCTGTTACAAAAGGGGAGCAACAAGTTGATGCACCTTTTATTGGTTCATATCCAATGAGCTATCGCCACGATATATGTCCCACAGGTTATGAATTTTATGCTTGTAACAACGCTATGTATCAAGATTTTCTTAAAGATAACTTAAGCGACAATGTAAGGGATTTAAAAGAAGGAGAAGAAAGAATTGCAAATCTGTCTGCCCAGATAGCTTCCATTTTGTTAGGGAAAAAATTTATATTGCCCAATAATACTGTTGTATGTTTGTATGGTGGAGCTTTTACGGTAATTTTAAAAAGTTCTTCAAAAAAGCCGACAGTATCTGTTATAGGTAAAAATACTTTCCGATTTGGAAAAGTTCATACAACAGATTATGAATATGCCACAAGAGGTAAACCTCCAGCATTGATGCCGATGTATGGTACTGTATCTAGGGATAAATTAAAAACAGATTGTCAATCTTCCAATGCAGATACGTCACTTAATGCTTGCTCACAGTTGTTTATTCAAGATGGTTTGACTTTCAAAAAAGACTATCCAATACGTTTTTAATGAAAAAGATCAATTGTAACGAATTCTTTACAAAAACAAAACCAAAAAGGCAATTTTTTTAAGATTGTATACTTTATATATATGTAAGAGATATATAAAGAGAGAGAAAAGAAAATGTTACAAACTAAAGCAAATAATAAATTTGGAACTTTAACTAAAAGAACTAAAAAGGTTGAAGATAAAGAATTTAATATAGAGGATTATAACTACCTTGCACAAAAAGATAAAAGGATGCGTTTCAATACTTCAAAAGACCCGATTTATTATGTGTTTGATGTTATTGAAAACAGACCAATTTCAACTTTGGCAAAAGAGTTTGTAAAAGATTCGTTTTTTGAAGCTGTAAACTTTGTATCACAAGTCGTTAGATAATCAATAGGAAAGAATTAAACTAGGAAAAGGAATAAGGAACATAAAAGATGGCATTTAAGCCATCTTTTTTTATGAAGCTGTTTTATTTTATGAAGTGCGGTTAAAATTACTAAATAGACTCCGGATTGTAGTCCGGAGTGACAGTTTTGGTTTAATTGTTTCGTAAAGTAGTCGCAATTCTCGTCATTCTGAAAAGACAGAAAATCTAGTGTCCAGCGTAGATTTTCGTCTTATTCAGAATCTGTTAATGTTGATTTTTATGTCCTGCGCGGACTGCGGGAACTTTTTGTGTAAAAAGTTCCACAAAACCAGCCACACGCTTCATTCACTAATAACTCGTAAG